>JAJXSS010000258.1 GCA_021784455.1 Planctomycetota bacterium | reverse complement strand
AGATGGACTAAAATGGCCCACGATGCGGGCATCCCCACCCTGCTACATTGCTGCGGCAAGTCACGACAACTGGTGGATATGCTCACTGGACACACCGAACTCGACATGATCAACCCTTTGGAGATCGCCCCCATGGGGGATGTGGATTTGGCCGAGGTCAAGCGGGCCCGCGGGCGGCAGATCGGCCTGATGGGCAATCTGCACACGACCTCGGTGATGCTGCAGGGCAGCGCGGCCCTGGTGCGTCAGAAGGCCCTGGAGGCGATGCGCGACGCGGGAGCGAGCGGGGGCTTCTGCCTGTCCACCGGCGACCAGTGCGGGCGCGAGACGCCGGAAGAAAACCTCTTTACACTGGTGGCCACGGCCCGACAATACGGTGTCTACGACGGCGACGGGCGCCTGCCGCTGGTCGAAGAGGTCCTCCGAGAACCATCATGAATCAGGATCGAGGAGACCGGGACCTGGTTGCGGCCCTGACCGCCCGGGCCCGGGGGCTTTGAATCCCCTGATTTTGCTCCTTAAACACCCATAGACAAAAGGAACTTCACGCATGACCGCATCGATCCCTGCATCCGAACATCGCCGCCGCATCATGGGCGCGTGGCTGGGCAAGGCCGTGGGGGGCACCCTGGGCATGCCCTACGAGGGCGTCACCGATGCGCTCGACCTGACCTATTACAATCCCGTGCCCACGGACATGCTGCCCAACGATGACCTGGATTTGCAGGTGGTGTATGCCTGCCTGCTGGATCAGTTGGCGGATGTGCGTGTGGACCGGCTGCATCTGGCCGGCGCCTGGTCCCATATCGGCATGTCGCCCGATGAGTACGGGGTCTGCAAGCGGAACCTGGCTCTGGGCCTGAGGCCCCCGCTGACCGGCAGCTACGACAATCCGTTCACCGATGGCATGGGGGCGGCCATCCGTAGCGAGTTGTGGGCCTGCCTGGCCCCGGGAAGCCCCGACCTGGCCGCGGCCTACGCCTATGAGGACGCCTGCATGGATCACGCCGGGGAGGGCATTTATGCCGCCCAGTTCCTGGCGGCCCTGGAAGCCCTGGCCTTCACCCACCAGGATCGCGAGTATCTGCTGGACCGGGCGGAAACCCAGATCCCGTTGACCTGCCGGGTCCGCCGGGCGGTGCACGACACCCGCTTGTGGTGGCATGACACCCGTGACTGGCGCGAGGTGCGCCGGCGGGTCATCAAGCACTATGGGCGCGACAACTTCACGGATGTCGCCCCCAACCTGGCCTTCATTGTCCTGGGCTGGCTGGCCGGTGAAGGGGATTTTGGCCGCAGCATCTGTATCGGCGTCAACTGCGGCTGGGACACCGACTGCACCGGGGCCACCCTGGGCGCCCTGTTGGGCATTCTGAACCCCCAGTCCATCGAGGCCCGCTGGCTCAAACCCATTGGCCGCAATCTGGTGCTCAGCCCCAGCATCACGGGCATCCAGGCCCCGTCCACCCTCGATGACCTGACCGACCTGGTGCTGCGACTGCACGACCGGCTGGGCCAGCGGCCCCCGGAAATCACCCCGCTAACGCAGGACACCGCGCCTCTGGCGGTCAAGGCCCAGATCGGCATCCTGCCCACCCACCGGCTGGGCAGCATCAAGCCGCTGCCGGCGCCGGTTCAGGCCACGGCGATGGCGGAGTTCAGCGATTCCTCCAAGAAGACGCTGACCACGCTGATGCCCGCCGATACCCGGGAGGTGACCCTGCCGGGGCTGGTGGGGCGCTGGCCGGTGCCACCGGGCCAGATCCTGATGGTGAAGTACCGGGTGCACCTGGCGGAAGCCCGCTCGGCCAAACTCATCTTCAACACCCCCCAGGCCTGCCGCGTGTGGCTGGATGACCAGCCGCTCCTGGCCCGGGATGCGGGCGCCTACGTCCCGGCCTTTCACCGCACACCGCTGCACCAGTCGGCGATCGTGCAACTGAGCCAGGGGCCCCACACCATCACCGCGGCCATCAAAGCCACCGAGGCCAGCCCCGAGGTGACCTGGGTGATCGGCCTGGGCGAAGACACGGCCCACCCGGTGGCCGCCAACTGGCTGATTGATGTTTTCGAGCACGTGGGACGGGGGCCCGCGGCGCGCTGATAGGGCGGCGCCCCTGCGTTCCGGGAACACCCAATTACCAAGAAACCGAGTGATCTAATGAACGTCACGGGACTGCGTTGCGAATATCGTTCGGATCCAATCGGTCTGGATGTCCGTGGCCCGAGGCTCTTCTGGCGGCTGGAAGATGAGCGTCGCGGAGCCCGGCAGACGGCCTATCAGATCCGCGCGGCGGGCGGGGCCGGCGAACTGGCCTCGGCCGCCCTGTGGGATTCGGGCCAGGTCTTGTCCGAGCAGAGCACGCAAGTGCCCTGGCAGGGCCCGGCCCTGAACTCACGGCAGCGGGTGTGTTGGCAGGTCCGCGTGTGGGACCAGAACGGCGAGGCTTCGGTCTGGAGCCCGCCAGCCTCTTTTGAGATGGGCTTGCTGGAACCGTCGGCGTGGCAGGCGCAATGGATCGCGGGCGCCCCCGCGGGCGGCCGGATGTCGGCCGCGCCAGCGCCGCACCTGCGCAAAGCTTTCACGATTGGCCGGCCGGTAACCTCGGCCCGGCTCTACATCAGCGCCCTGGGGCTGTACGAAGCCCGCCTCAACGGTCAACGGGTGGGAGACGATGTATTCACCCCCGGTTGGACGAACTATTTCCGGCGGGTGCAGTATCACACCTACGATGTCACCGCCATGCTCCAGCCGGGGGAGAATGTGCTGGGCGCCATCCTGGGCGACGGCTGGTATTGCGGGCGAGTCGGGGCCAGTACCCGGCAGAACTACGGAGAGCGGCCCGAACTGCTGGCCCAACTGGTGCTGACGCATGCGGATGGAACCACGCAGACCATCGTGACCGACGGTTCGTGGAAGGCCAGTGCCGGGCCGATCCTGTACGCGGACCTGATCGACGGGGAATACTACGATGCCCGGCGGGAGCTGCCGGGGTGGGACGCCGCCCACTTTGACGATGCGAACTGGACCGTGGTCCAGACCTGCACCCACGATCTGATCCTCAGCGCCCCGCCGGGCCCGCCGGTTCGCCGCATCCTGGAGATCGCCCCGGTGGCCGCGCCGCGGCAGATCTGGAAGCACCAGAACGGCCGGCGGCCGGTCTGGATTTTCGACCTGGGGCAGAACATGGTCGGCCGGGTGCGGCTGAAGGTCAGCGGGCCCCGCGGAGCCCTGGTGGGGCTGCGCCACGCGGAGATGCTTGACGACAAGGGGCAGCTCTACACCGAGAACCTGCGCAGCGCCAAGGCCACGGATTATTACGTCCTCAAAGGTTCTCCCGCCGCCAGCCCGGAGGTGTGGGAGCCGCGCTTCACCTTTCATGGCTTTCGCTATGTCGAAGTGGATTTCCTGGATCCCGTTCAGCACGCGGCCGCCGGCGACCACACCCCCACGCTGGAAACCGTGACCGGCATCGTCCTGCACTCGGATACGCCGGCCACGGGAACCTTCGGCTGCTCGAACCCGCTGGTCAACCAGTTGCAGCACAACATCCAGTGGGGTCAGCGGGGGAACTTCTTGGAGGTTCCCACGGACTGTCCCCAACGCGATGAACGCCTGGGCTGGACCGGCGATGCCCAGGTCTTCATCCGCACCGCCACCCACAACATGGAGGTCGCGGGCTTCTTCACCAAGTGGCTTCGGGACATGGCGGATGATCAGAGCGAAGATGGCTCTATTCCGCACTATATCCCCGCCCCCGCCCTCCGGCTGGTCAAGAACCTGTCCGGGGAGGCCGCCTGGGCCGATGCCGCGTTGATCTGCCCCTGGACCATCTACCAGGCTTACGGGGATGATCGCATCCTGCGTGAGCATTACCCCATGTTCCAGCGCTTCGCGGAGCACCTCTGGAACACATCAGCGGATTACACCCGTGGCGCCCATACCGGCAAGGGCTGGGCTGGTTTTGGCGATTGGCTGGCCACCGATGCCGGTCGCGACAACCTCAGCGGCCTGACGCCCAAGGATCTGATCAGCACGGCATTTTTCGCTTATGCGCTGCAGCTTCTGGCCAAGATTGCCACAGTGCTGGATAAGCCCCAGGACGCGGCACGCTACGCGGACCTGGGCGCCAAGGCGCGTCAGGCGTTCCTGCGTCGCTTCGTCACCCCCGCCGGGTTCGTGCACGGCCACACCCAGACGGCCTACGTGCTGGCCCTGTACTTCGATCTGCTGCCCGCGGAACTGCGCCCGGCTGCGGCCCAGGCCCTGGCCCAGGACATCCAGACCCGGGACAACCACCTGAGCACCGGCTTTGTGGGCACCCCGTATCTCGCTCACGTCCTGACCCGCGAGGGATACCTGGACCTGGCTTACACGTTGCTGCTGCAAAAGACCTGGCCTTCGTGGCTCTACCCGGTGACCCAGGGCGCCACCACCATCTGGGAACGCTGGGATGGCTGGACGCACGACAAGGGCTTCCAGAACCCGGGCATGAACTCCTTCAACCACTACGCCTACGGGGCCATCGGCCATTGGCTGTACGCCACGGTGGCTGGCCTGGACCTGGATGAACAGCACCCTGGCTATCGTCACGTGATCGTGCATCCGCGGCCGGGCGGCGGACTGACCCACGCCCAGGCCGAGCTTCAATCCCTGCATGGGCCAATCCGCGTGGCCTGGCGCCTCGCCGAGGGACGGTTTCACCTCGACCTCCACATCCCCCCCACTGCCACGGCCACGGTCATCCTCCCCACCCAGGAAGCTTCCGTCGTGCAGGAGGGTGGCCGCCCCCTGGGCCAGGCCGAGGGCATTGAGACCATCATGCCCGTATCCGGTGAGGTTACGCTGAAGGTCGCCAGTGGTCGCTACCAGTTTGTGATGCCATACGGACGCGATTGATTGGCAAGTCTTTCCCGGCCTGACCGTACCCACCACGTTAACAGGGCGGGCGCCGTCCGCCAGCGGCCTGGCGCGGTGAACCAATGCCGCAGGGGTGGTCCTCGGATCTCCGGCCGATGGCCAGTGCGCGGCCCAGGGGGCGATCCGGCACTTGCGTTGGGCCGCCATCATCGATGCCGTCCCAGATTTCCGTAATCGGGCCCGCCTGGCGCGGCGCAGCGCCGATGAGATTGCGGACCCGATGGCCGTAGGCATCGTTGATCGCCAGGGTAACAAACCCATCCGTGGGTAAATCGTAATGCAGCGCCATGCGGCCGCCAGCCGTGGTCGTCACGGCCGGCAGAATGGCGATGGTCTGCTTGGCTGAAGAAGCGCGTTGGCAACCCACCCCCCACAGCAGTGGGCTCCGCCTGCAGTTTGCTCCCCTTCATGGCCACGTTGTTGGCGCTACCGGGGAAGAAGCTGTACGACGAGGCCCACGCGTTCCATTGGTGCGGGTTGCTGGGACAGGCCCCTCCGGCCACCCATGTGGCCCGGGGGTTGCTCACGTAGCCATTGCGGCAAACGTGCTGGCCGCCTGCGGCTGGTAGATGCAGTCGGGTTCTTCGGCCAGCGGATCGCGATGCACCGCATAGGCCCGCGCCCGGCTGCCGCCACAGATCTGGCGGAATTCACAGCGGCCGCACTTGCCCTTGAGCGCTTCGGGGTCGCGGAGCTGACGGAACAGGGGGTGCCGCTGGTAGACATCCACCACGGAGTCGCGGGGGAAGCGGCCGCACTCGATGGGCAGGAATCCGGATGGAAACACCTGGCCCGTGTGACTGACGAACATCACTCCCCGACCATCACTGACGCCCAACGGGGCCTGCGGCCCGCCTGGCCTGGGCGGGGTCGGCAAGGGGTGCTGCAGCACATAACGCCGGTAGTGATGTGCTTCGGTGGTCTTGATGGCAAAAGGCTGAATCTTGGCATGGTGCCAGAGCCGGGCAAACACCGCTTCATACTCGGCCGGTGCAATCGATGGCTCCGCCCGGCCACGGCCCACGGGCACGAGAAAGAACACCGACCAAAGCACGATGCCCTGGCCGGCGAGCATCCGGGCCACGGCGTCGACCTGGCCGACGTTCCGCCGGCTGATGGTGGTGTTCACCTGCAAGGGCAGGTGCAACTGGCGGGCGGCGGCCATGATTTCGAGGGTGCGGGCGAAGCTGCCGGGCACCCCGCGAAAGGCATCATGGGTCGGAGCATCGACGGCGTCGAGACTGACCGCCAGGCGGCTGAGCCCCGCGTCGCGCAGACGCTGAAGGGCCGCAGCGGTGACCAGCGATGTGGCGGAGGGCGTCATAGCGATGGTCAGGCCGAGGTCTCGGGCGTAGCGCACCAGGTCAAACACGTCGTCGCGTTTGAGCGGATCGCCGCCCGTGAGCACCAGCAGCGGTGGTCGGGGAAACTGCCGGAGTTGCGCCATCAGGGCCCGGCCCTGGGCCAAGGTCAGCTCATGGGGATGGCGTCGCGGCTGGGCACAGGCGCGACAATGCTGGCAGGCCAGATCGCAGGCCCGTGTGATCTCATAGAAGATGAGCAGCGGGCTGTGATCCAAGTCGGCGCTGGTGGGGGGCAGCAGCATCGGGATGTTCCTCAGGGTGTACAGGGAATCTACGGCGGGCCGCGGTTGCTCTCTTTGTTCTGGAGCAAAGAACGCGAAACTGCGGCCCCTAGACTGATGGCAGGTTGATGGCACCAACGAGGGATCCCCTGCGACGATCGATTTCTGGGGCATTCTCAACCGCGCGTGGCTGTGGGGCTCGCTGGATAATCGGCCGCTCAAGAATGTGCAGACGGCACCGGTGCCGCCCGGTGACGCGCTGATCGCCGAGCTGACCCTGCCGGTGCCGGGCCAATACCCCCTTGACCCTGCCCTGGCCCGCGTGGCGCAGGGGCTGGTAGGCGCCCTGCAGGTTACC
>JAJXSS010000257.1 GCA_021784455.1 Planctomycetota bacterium | reverse complement strand
GGGCAAACTGGCCGAACAGTCGGGGGCCGGGGCGACGATCCTGAGCTGCTGGGATCGCGACACCACCAGGAACACGCTGGATGCCCGGCAGGCGATTCTGGATGCGGCGATCCAGCCGCTGGTGCGGGACCAGCGCCAGGTGACACTGAACCTGTCGCCGGTGCCTCAGGAGATCAAGGCGGCGATTGAGGGGGCTACGGCCGGTCCGATCGGGCTGATGCGGAGCCAGGACCATCTCTGGTATCCCTACCTGGCCCCGATCATGATGCGTCAGGGGCAATACGTCCAGCACTGGCAGTTGGGCCTGGCCGGGGAGCCCGAGGCGTTTCGGACGGCGGATCTTCCGCGGGTGCTGCGGGCCATCAGCCGGCAGTTCCGCAACCTGACGCCCCAGCCGGAACTGGTGGTGCCCTGGAGTCTGGATCAGGCGCGGCGCAAGGAAGTCGGGACCCAGCCGCTGTACATCATTGCCGTGCCGGCGGCGGTGCAACCGGCCGACATCGCGGCGCACGCCACGCAGTGGTCGGATCCCCCGCCGACGCGGTTCCTGCTGGAACTCCAGGCTTTGGATGCGGCGACCACGGCCCCGGGTCTGCGGGCCATTGACCTGGCACAGCGCCTGATCTATGCGTGGGAGAGCGGGGCTCAGGGAGTGGCTTTGCACCGGCCGTGGACGTGCACGCACGGCCATCGGCCGGAGCTTTCCCCCGAGGAGACGCTGGGGGTGCTGGCGGGGCTGGAACCGCGTCTGGCGGGGCGCCGGGTGATGGGGCGGCTGAACCTGGGGCCGGGGCTGCAATGCCTGGTGTTCGATGGTCCGGCGGGAGGCATGCTGGCCGCCTGGAACGTGTCGGCTCCGCCTCAGGATGCGACGGTGGACCTGTTTCTGGGGCCCAAGCCGGTGGGGTACGACCTGTGGGGCAACCCGTTCCAGGTGCCGCTGATCGGGGATCGGCATCACCTGGTTCTGGGGCCCTGCCCCATTTTCATCGAGGGTATCGACGCCGCTTTAGCCCTGATGCGGGCCTCCTTCCAGGTGGAGCCGTCGTTTCTGGAGTCGGCCCAGAGCACCAGCTCCTGCGCCGTGCGGCTGGCCAATCCCTGGCGGCGCACGATCAGCGGGACCCTGACGATCCTTAAGCCCAAGGACTGGCAGATCGAGCCGCGGCGGACCAGTTTCAACATCCCGGCCGGTGAGACGGTGAACGTGCCGCTGGAAATCCGCCTGCCCGTTTCGGAACTGGCGGGCCACAAGACGCTGGTGGCCCGGCTGGATTTTTCGGCCGATCAGCATTACCATGTGGACATGGCGGCGCCGGTGGAGGTGGGACTGCGGGGCGTGCATTTTGATGCGTCGCTGACGGTGGACAACAATGCCCAGACGCACCAGCAGGATGCGGTGATCAGCCAGACCGTGACCAACAGCGGCCCGGAGCCTCTGACGCTCTACACCTACGCGGTGTTTCCCGGGTTTCCCCGGCAGGAGCGGATCATCCCGCGGCTGGAGCCGGGGCAGTCGACCATCCGGCGGTTCCGGTTTCCGGGCGGGGCGGCGATGCTGAACGAGGGCAAGGTGCGCGTCGGGCTGCGCGAGGCGACGGGGCCGGCAATGCTGAACCGGATCCTGTCGCTGCGCACGGCGAAGCGGTAGTGGATCAAGGCGGCCGCAATGGACGCGCTGGGCCGCTGTCAATCGTGGGGCAGGCCATCACCCCGCCCTCTGGTCACAGGCTTTAGAGCCCGGTGCGGGACTTGACGATGTACAGCGGGCGGCCCTTAACCTCGTCGTAAATGCGGCCGAGGTATTCGCCCAGCAGGCCGATGGCGATGAGTTGGATGCCGCCCAGGAACAGCACCAGGGTGACCAGGGTGGTGAAGCCCATGAACGCATGTTCTTCGCCGGTCAGGCGCTTCAGGATGAAGTAGCAGGCGGTGGCGAAGCCGGCCAGGCTGATGAAGATCCCCGCCCAGGTCATCAGGCGCAGGGGCTTGTAGGAGAAGCTGAACGTACCATCCAGAGCCAGGCGGACCAGATGGCGGAAGCCGACTTTGGGCTCTCCGGCGGCGCGCACACCGCGGTCATAGAGCACCGTACGCTGCTCGAAGCCGATCCAGGCCCGCAACCCCGGAATGAAGCGGTGGCGTTCGGGCAGGGCGCTTAGTTCGGCTACCGCGGCGCGGTCCAGCAGGCCAAAAATGCCGGCGTTGGCCGGGATGGGGTAGTCGCTGATGTAGCGGAAGAAGCGGTGGAAGAGGTCCAAGCCCACACGGCGCAGCCCGCGTTCTTGGCGGCTGCGGCGCAGGGCCAGGACGATCTGGCCCCCCTGACGCCAGGCCTGCACCAGTTCGGGGATGAGTTCCGGGGGGTCCTGCAGGTCGCCATCCATGACTATGACGGCGTCGGCGTCCACCTGCGCCAGTCCGGCCGAGATGGCGGCCTGGTGTCCCCAGTTGCGCGACAGGTCCACCAGGGTGAAGCGTGGGTCCTGCTGGTACCGGTCGTGGATCAGGGCGGCGGATCGATCGGTGCTGCCATCATTGACGAAGATGATGCGCCAGGAAGCCTCCGCGACCTGGCTGCACGCGGCAGCCAGCCGGTCGCACAACTGGGGCAGGTTGTCCTGCTCGTTGTAGACCGGGATGACAACGTCGAGACGCATGGGTTGGAAGGGGGCCCGGGCAAGGGACTGGCGGCAAGTTAAAGGAAGGGCCGAACTTCCGTGTTTACCGGCCCAGCAGGCGCACGACTTCATCCAGGTCTTTGTCCCCGCGGCCGGACAGGTTGACCACGATGGCGGCCTGCGGCCCCAGCGTGGGGGCCAGTTGCAGGGCATAAGCCACGGCATGCGAGCTTTCCAGGGCGGGGATGATGCCCTCGGCCCGGGTCAGGCGCTGGAAGGCCTCCAGGGCCTGCTGGTCGGTCACGGCCAGGTACTGAGCCCGGCCGGTGTCGTGCCAGTAGGCGTGCTCGGGGCCGACCCCCGGATAGTCCAAACCGGCCGAGATCGAGTGCACCGAGGCGGTCTGGCCATCGGGGTCCTGGATCACGTAGGAGCGCGATCCATGCAGAATTCCCGGAGCGCCGTGGGAAATGGAAGCAGCGTTGTCGCCCAGACCCGGCCCCCGGCCGCCGGCCTCCACGCCGATCAGCTTGACCTCCGGATCGTTGACGAACGGGTAAAAAATGCCGGCCGCGTTGGAGCCCCCGCCCACGCAGGCGACGATGGTTTCGGGCAGCCGGCCGATCTGCTGAAGGCACTGGCGGCGGCATTCGGTGCCGATGATGGCCTGGAAATCCCGCACCATAACCGGGAAGGGGTGGGGCCCGGCCACGGAGCCGATGATGTAGTGGGTGTGGCTGCTGGATTCCATCCAGTCGCGCAGGGCCTGGTTGAGGGCATTCTTCAGGGTGCGGTCGCCGGACTCCACCCCGATCACGCGGGCGCCCAGCATCTGCATGCGCAGCACGTTGGGCCGCTGGCGGCGCATGTCTTCGGTGCCCATGTAGACATCGCAGGCCAGGCCCAGCATGGCGGCGGCGGTGGCGGTGGCTACCCCGTGCTGGCCGGCCCCGGTCTCAGCGATCACGCGTTTCTTGCCCATGCGCACGGTCAAGAGGCCCTGGCCCAGGGCGTTGTTGATCTTGTGAGCGCCGGTGTGGGCCAGATCCTCACGCTTGAGGTAGATGCGTGCCCCGCCGGCCTGGGCCGACAGACGCTGGGCGAAGTACAGGGGCGTGGGCCGGCCCACGTAGTCACGCAAGAGGCGCGTCAGATCGGCGGTGAAGGCGGGATCCGCGCGGGCCTGGGCATAGGCATCGCGGAGCTGGGTCAGGGCGGCGTTCAAGGTTTCGGGCACGTAGGTGCCACCATACAGGCCGAAATGACCGGCGGCATCGGGGACAGCCGAGAAGCAGGGGGCGGTGGGCATAGCGGCGTAAGTGTAAGCCGGCGCGGGCGGCTGGGGCAAGACCGCTGACCCTACTGGGGAACCGTTTTGCTGTTGGCGGCCTGCTGGAAGGCGGAAACGGATTTGCTCAAGGGGTTGTCGCGGTCGGCGGCGAAGAGGAAATACAGGTCGCTGGAGAGGCGGCCATATTCCTGGGCGGCGGTTTGGAACTGCCCGCTCTTGAGCCGGTCATAAGCATTACCGTAGCGTTCGGTGAGGTCTTTGATCACGCGGTCCTGCACGTTGAGGTACAGCCACTCATCCTGCGGGTCGCGGAAGGTGCTGGTGCCGTACAGGACGAGGGCTTCCTCAAAGGCGCGATAGGACTTGAAGAGGCTGGCGTGCTGGCGGGATGTATCGGCAGCCAGGTCCTTGGCTTCCTGCAGGCGCTGGCGGGCCATGACCGGGTCGGTGGGGCGGGGCGGCAGGGGCTTGAGCAGGATGGCTTCGATTTCTTTGTTCGTCAGGGGGGTCAGCGAGCGGGCGTTGCCCCGGCCGCCACCGGGCGGCACGATCAGGAAAGCCAGCACGCCCAGCACCACAATCCAGCCGGCGATGATGCTCAAGAGCAGCTTGGCCCGTTTGGTCAGACCGTGGGGCGGCGCCGCGGCCGCGGGCCCGCCGAGCGGTGCCGGAGTAACGCGGGCGGTGGCGCCGGGGGGGGCGGCAGACGCCGGGGCGGCCACGTCCTGAAGGGTGACTTGGAACACGGCCAGATCGCCGATCCCGACCTCATCGCCGTTCTTGATGGGATGGGGTTTGTCGTGGGTGATCAGCCGCTTATTCAGGCGTGTGCCGTTGGGGCTTTGGTTGACCAGGCGCCAGCCCTCGGCGGTCAGTTGGAACTCGCCGTGATGCCGGGACACGAAGGATTCGGGAACAATGAGCGTGTTGTCGGCATCGCGGCCGAACGTGACCGGGCCCTGGGTAAAGCTGATGGTGCGTCCCGAGCCGGGGCCGAAAAGCAGTTGAATCTGGAGGGCCGAAGTGGGCATAGGCGAACAACGCGTCCTGATCCCCACACTATACCCGGAACCCTCGGAACTCGCCCCCCGGAAGTGCCCCTGGAATTGCCCCCCCCCGGAGATCACCCCCCAAAGTGTCTCCGGGATTCGGCTGTCGGGCTCAGTGGGAACGCTCGCGTATAGAATGTCGCGGACGATCGGGGCCCGGCCAGGCCGTTTCCTGATCGGGGGCGGGTGGTGAATGAGTGGGAATTGAGGACTGTCTTGGAGGAGCCTCATGCCATCGGAAGATGCGGACCATGCGGTTGTGCTGACCCGAGTCTCAAGCGAGCCCTTGGCGGCGCTGCTCGTGGGGCAGCTTCGGAGCGAGGGTATTCGCGCTGAAATGTCCGGCGTTCTGACCTCCGCGTTTCGCGCGGAAGCCCCCGGAGGGGTCCAGATTCTGGTCTTGGCCAAAGACCTTGGCCGCGCCCGGGAGGTGCTTGCGGACTGGAACGAGGCTGGCAGCTAACCCCTCGCGCCGCCGGGCCGGGGCCGGCCCTACTTCGACGGCATGAGCGTGCCGGTAGACCAGCGGATCAGGACGGGGCCGAAAACGATGAAGACCACGGCCAGGAGGATGAGCATGGAGGGCACCAGGATGCGCAGGCTGGCCGAGGCCGACAGTTTTTCGGCCCGGACGCTGCGGAAAGTGCGCAGGCCGCTGGACTGGTTTTTGAGGATGATGGACAGCGGTGTGCCCAGGGCCGAGGCCTGGTTGACGGCGCCGACGATGGAGCGCACGGAGTCCAGCGGGATCCGCTCGGCCATGTTGGACAGGGCCTGTGAGCGGGTGGTGCCGAACTCGATTTCGGCCTGCACCAGGCGCAGTTCCTGGTTGAAATCATCATCGGGGTCGTCGCGCACCACCGTCTCGATGGCTTCGGTGAAGCTGGCCCCGGCTTCCATCATCAGGGCGATGAGGTCCAGGGTATAGGGAAGCTGCTTGGTGATGCGGTTGAGGCGGCTGGTGGCGGCGGCGTGCAGGGTCCAGATGGGCAGCGCGAAGCCCAGCAGGGTCAGCATCAGGCCGATGGTGGGGTCGAAATTGCCCAGAAAAATCCAGCCCAGCACGGCGGCGGCCAGACCCAGACCCACGCCGCTGGCCAGACACAGGGCGACGTATTCCTCCACGGAATACCCCTGGGGGTTGCCCGACGCCTCCAGGTCGCGGTGGACGCGCCGGCGGATGGGGGCGAAGCTGAAGCGGGCGGCCACGGTCATGGCCAGGCTCATCAAAGGGGCCAGGGCCGGGTGCTCAAAGACGGTGTTTCGCTTGGAGGCCCCCATGGCCATGGCCACGCGACGGTGTACGGGCGGCTCGGGCGGGACCGGGAAGCGAAAGAGCGACCAGATCAGCAGGAACACGCCCGCGAACAGCAGCAGATTGACCAAAAGGGCTAGGAGCATGGTTAGATGTCCACTGCCATGATCCGGCGGATCCAGAGGAAGCCGACGGTGATGAGCACGGCCGCCCCCAGCAGCATCAGCCGGCCCAGGGGCTGGATGAAAAGCATGCGCACGGCATCCGGGTCGATCAGGTAGTACAGGCCCAGAATCAGCACGGGGGCGACGGCCATGATGGTGGCGTGAAGGCGGCCCTGGGCGGTCAGGGCATCCAGCTTGCCCTCCAGGCGCTGAATCTCGCGGACGCTGTCGGCGATGCGATCCAGGCTTTCCCCGGCGTTGCCGCCGCGCAGACGGTGCATCTCCACGGCCGTAAAGAGCAGCCGGTAGTGGGAGCTGCCGATGCGGTTGGCGGCGTTGCGCATGGCCTGGTTAAGGTCCAGGCCCATGTGATACTCACGCAGGAGCTGAGCGAATTCCTGCTGCAGGGGCCCCACGTAGTTGGTGACCAGCAGTTCCATGGCCTGCACCAGGTTGAGCCCCGCACGCACGCCCGAGGCCAGCGTCATGA
>JAJXSS010000256.1 GCA_021784455.1 Planctomycetota bacterium | reverse complement strand
GGGCCCCGGCCAGCATGGCCAGCACCATATCCCCCGCGCCCGTCACGTCGTAAACCTGCCGCGCCACCGTCGGCACGTGCACCGGCTTGCCCCCCTTGTCCAGCAGCAGCGCGCCCTGCTTATCCAAGGTCAGCACCACACATGACAGCTTCAGATTCTTTAAGAGTCGCTGGGCCATGCGCCGCAGCGTCGGGAAGTCCCCGGCCGCGGCATCCAGGCCCGTGGCCAGCGCCGCTTCGGTGCGGTTGGGAGTCAGGCATGTGGCCCCGCGGTACTTGGCATAGTCGACGATGGCCGCCGGGTCCACCAGCACCGGCACCCGGTGTTTGCGGGCCAGGCGGATCAGGCCCTGGCAGACGATGGGGGTCAGAACGCCCTTATTGTAGTCCTCCAGGCACAGCACATCGGCGCGGGCCAGTTGCCGGTCGGCGGCGGCCAGAAGCTTGCGGGCCACGGTATCGGAGATGGCCGTGCGGTCTTCGCAATCCACGCGGAACATCTTCTGCGGGTGCCGGCCCTGGGCCCGGCCGATGAAGCTCTGCTTGGTCGTTGTCGGCCGCCCGCCATCGACCACCAGACCCGTGGTGTCGCAGCCTTTCGCGGCCAGAGCCTGCTTCAGCAGCCGCCCGGCCGGGTCGGCCCCGACCACCCCCAGACACACCACCTCCAGCCGCAAAGCCGCCAGATCCAGGCACACATTGGCCGAGCCACCCGGCCGGTGCTCCTGCCGCTCCACCGCCAGCACCGGCACCGGGGCATCGGGGCTCAGGCGTTCGGCAGCCCCGTGGATGTATTGATCCAGCATAAAATCGCCGGCCACGACGATGCGCCGTCGCTGCCAGCGGTCCAGGAAACGGACCAAACCCGTCGTGTCGGCCGGTACGGTGGACATGGGGAATAAGGATAAACGAAAAACGGTCCCGGCGGAGACAAAGGAGGTCATTCGTCCTGCCCCGCCCGTGGCGAAACATGACCCGAGGGGTTGGTGACGGTGGGGTGGGAAATGACGTTCCGCAGCAGTGCATCCACTTCCGCCGCGCCGCGGAGAAAGCGCATGTCCAGAATTGGCCGGTAAACAGGCAGCGCGTGTTTGACAGCCGACTGGGCCAGTGTGACCTGCCACTTCACCCAATCTTTTTCCGTGGTCACCACCGCCGCGGCTCCGCGCTGGCGGGCACGCTCGAAGATGGATTCGAGCAACTCCGCACCATACACCTGATGATCGTTGAGCGGCAGGATCGTTGTCACCTGGCTGCACGCCGCGCCGAGCATAGCGGCGAACTGATGCGGATTGCCCACTCCGCACACGCCCGCCACGGGGGTGTCGCGTAAGACATCCATCCCCAGCGCCGCTCCCGTGGCCTCGCGCCAGCCGTTCCACTGGGCCGCCGCCTGAACGATAGGGACCGCAGCAGCGCGTCTGCGCAACAGCGCGTTGATCTGATCCAGGGTTTCCGGGGGGGCCAGGTCGGCCCGGCTCAGGATGATGGCATCCGCACGCTTGAGCGCGCGCAGCGGTTCGCGCATCAGACCGGCCGGAAGCAAACGCCCACCGCCAAAGGGTTCGGTGGCATCGATGAGCACGAGGTTCAGGTCCCGATGGGCCTGACGGTGCTGAAAACCATCATCCAACACAAAGACACTGACTTCGGGATGGGCTCCCAGCACGCGCCGCGCCCCCTCGACCCGGCTGGGGTTGGGCTCCACCGGCACCTGCGGGCCCAGTTCCGAGCGCAGCAGCCGGGCCTCATCACTGTCCATCAGCGGAGCCCCGCGGTAGGTGTAGCCACGCAGGAGCACCGCCGGCCGGGCCCCCAACGCCATCAGACGCTGCGCCAGGGCCACCACCATGGGCGTCTTGCCCGTGCCCCCGGCGGTCAGGTTGCCCACGCTGACCACCGGCCGGCCCAGCTTTGCCGGCCGGCGCAGGCCCGTGTCGAACAGGGCATTGCGCAACAGCACCGCGCCGCCATACAGCGGCACCCCCGCCAGCAGCGCCGTGCGGAGGATGCCGGCCCGGGGCCCGCGAACCCGGCCACTGAGGATGTCAGCCCATTCCCGTCGGTTCATGTGCGTAACCGCTCGGCAAACGTGGCCATCGGCAGCCCCACCACCGTGGTCGGGTCGCCATCCACACGGATCGGCCAGTGCCCTTCCAGCTCGGCCAGGTTGTACGCCCCGGCTTTGCCGCGCCAGCCCCCGGAACTCAGGTAACGGTCCAGTTCTTCCACAGAAACCGCCCCGAACGTGACCCGGGCCACATCGGCAAACACGTCCAGCCGGCCGGTGGCCAGCCAGCGCAGACAGACTCCCGTTACCACCTGGTGCGTCTTTTCCACCAAGAGTCCCAGCATCCGCCGGGCATCCTGCTCATGGGCGGGCTGCCCCAAAAGCGTACCATCCGGCGCCACCACGATGGTATCGGCGGCCAGAATCACATCCACCCCCGCCGCGTCCGCTTCCCGCACACTTCGGGCTTTGGCCTGAGCCAGATCCTGCGCCAGCCGCACCGCCTCACCATGCTCGGGCTGCGGGGGATCGGCAAACGGTGGATCACCTTGGCGATAGCGGTAGCCCGCCTCACGCAACAGTCCGGCCCGGCGCGGCGACCGGCTGGCCAGCAGGATCAGCGGCCCTTTATCCATAGTCGGGATTTTATACGCCTGCGGCCCTGCCTACCCAGCGGCAGGACGCCCCACTTGCGTTCGCCGCATGCCCCAGCACAATAAGCGCTGCCCGGAGATCATCCCCATGCCTCAGCCGTCCCGCCCCAATATCCTCTACCTCCACTCCCACGATACCGGCCGGTATATTCAGCCCTACGGCTACGCCGTGGCGACGCCTAATCTCCAGCGTTTTGCCCAGGAGGGCGTCCTTTTCCGCAACGCCTTCACGGTCAATCCTACGTGTTCCCCTTCCCGGGCCGCCTTGCTCACGGGCTCCTGGCCGCACTGCAACGGCATGGTGGGTCTGGCTCACCGCGGCAACCGCCTCAACGACTATCGCCAGCACCTGATCCACACCCTCAAACCCCTGGGCTACCACACCGCCTTGTGCGGAATCCAGCACATTGCCCATGAGCCCAAAAGCCAGCCGTGGCAGACCATCGGCTACGATGAACTGGTACCCCTGGGCGATGGCTCTGAAGGGGCCTGCGATATCGGCCGGGAGGATCTGGCCCGCGCCCGCGGCGCGGTGGAGTTCCTGAAGCGCCCGCACGATCGGCCGTTTTTCCTCTCCGTAGGGTTCTTTGCCACCCATCGTACGGGTGTCCGGGGGCATAACGGGGAGATCTCCCCGGCGGGCGATGCACGATTCGTCCGCCCCCCGGCCCATCTGCCCGACACGCCCCGGACCCGCCAGGATTTCGCCGATTTCGCCGTGGCGGCCGGCCGCCTGGACCGCTACATGGGCATGGTGCTGGAGGGCCTCGACCAGGCGGGCCTGCGCGGCAACACGCTGGTCATCATCACGACCGACCACGGCATCGCGTTCCCCGGGATGAAGTGCAACCTGACGGACCACGGCCTGGGAGTGATGCTGATGCTCCGCGGTCCCGGCCGGGTCGGTCAGGGTGCAGGCCGGGTCATCGATGCCATGGTGACCCATCTGGACGTGTTCCCGACGGTGTGCGATGTCGTGGAAGCGCCTCATCCCGCGTGGCTCCAGGGCAAGTCGCTGCTGCCCTTGATCGCCGGCCAGACCGATTCCCTCCACGACGCCATCTACGCTGAGGTCAATTACCACGCCGCTTACGAACCCCTACGCGCCGTGCGCACCAACCGTTATAAGTACATCCGCCGCTTCGACCTGCATTCCCACCCCGTCCTGCCCAACTGTGATGATTCTCTCAGCAAGGATGTGCTCCTGGAGTACGGCTGGCGACAGCGGACGCAGGAAGAAGAACAGCTCTTTGATTTGGCATTCGACCCCCAGGAATCCTGTAATCGTATCCACGATCCTGCCTGTCAGGAGGTGGTTGAAGACCTGCGCCGTCGCCTTGATGAATGGATGCGATCAACCAACGATCCCCTGCTCGCGGGCAGAGTTCCCCCTCGGCCTGGGTCCGTGGTCAACCCCGTCGATGGGCTCTCACCCAACGAGCCGCGGCTCAGGCTGGCTTAATGGGGTCACCGCCGCCGCCGCGGCTGCACCCATCCCCTTTGCCACCCCTGATATTCAAGCGATTCTCGGTCCTTGCTCGATAAACCTCAAGGTGTATCGCCCTGTCCGATCGGTAGTTGCCGTCAAGGGTTGCATCGATTGAGGGGGTTTCGGGCGGTAGCGATACCCAGCGACGCTATGGGGGCGGCAAGATCTGGACGGTCTTTCTTTCAAGGACGAGAGGACCCCGTGCGCACGATCGCGATCATCAATCAAAAGGGCGGCTGCGGTAAGACCACCACGGCCATCAATCTGGCGGCCGTCATCGCCAACCAGGGCCGAAAGACTCTCTTGGTGGACATGGACCCTCAGTCGCACTGCGCTCTGGGTCTGGCCGTCCCCGACCAGCAACTGGACAAGACCATCGCCGATGCTCTGCGGGCCGGTCTGGACGGCACGCTGCCCTTCAGTGACATCATCTGGCAGATTTCCCATCACCTGGACCTGGCCCCTTCGAACATGACCTTGGCCGCCCTGGAACAGGAAATGGCCGGGGCCCCGGACCGCGACCGCCGCCTGGCCCAGATCCTGACCACCGTCGGCGACCAGTACGAGTTCTGTATCGTCGATTGCCCCCCTTCCATCGGCCTTTTGACCTTCAATGCCCTGCGCGCCGCCCACGAGGTCATCGTGCCCGTGGAGACCGGCTATTTCTCGCTTCAGGGCGCGGTCCGCCAGCAGCAAACCATCGAAATGCTGGCCCGCCGCGTCGGCCACCGGGTACGCTTCAAAGTGCTGGCGACCATGTACGATGTCCGCACCAAGCTGGCCCGCGAAATCCTGGGCGAGCTGCGCCGCCACTTCGCCGACAAGCTGCTGCCTGTCGTGGTGCACTTCAACTCCAAGCTCAAGGAAGCCGCCAGTTTCGGCCAGGCCATCACCGAATACGACCCCGCCTCCACCGGCTATCAGGACTTCGAGCAACTGGCCCAGTGGCTCTACGATAATCCGCCGACGGATCTCCTGATCGAGGGTACCGCGGCCGCCGCCCTGGCCCAGCCCGGAACGGCCGGCGCCAACCCGGCCCTGTCACGTGCCGCGGAGTTGGTGGAGCGGGCGCGCGCCTTGGCCGCCCGCACCGCCGCCCTATCCCGCCCTGCGCCGGCCGTGGCCCCGGTTGGCCCCGATGCCAACGGGCCGATGCCCGCCGGCGACCGCGGCCAAGATGGAATTGCCGGCACCATCGGCGGCGGGTCTGCCGGGGTCCCATCCCCGGCCCTCCCCCCGGCCGCTCCCGAACGCAGCAGCCCGGCGTTTCTGCGTCCGGCCGCCAGTTTCATGTCGCCCGTCCCCAGTCCGGTCCGCCAGCCCCCTGTTGCCAGCCCCGGGGCACGCTCGGTGCCGATTGCCGCCGGGCCTGCGCTCGTCCAGGCGCGGCCCGCAACGACTGACCTTGTGCCGGCGGCTGGTCCCTCGACCGCTGTAGCGACCACCCCGCCGGTGCTGGCCCGCCCGGTGACGGTGGAGGTCGCTCCCGCCCTGCCCGCGGAGCCCGCGGCGCCGATCCAGATGCCGGCGGCCGCTTCCAAGATCCTGCGCGAAGCCACCGCGGACGATCTGGCCACCGATCCCGCGGCCCCGGTGGCCAAACCGTTGCCCGCGGAGGCTGCCCCCCGCCTGGCCGAAAAACTCGCCCGGCTCTATGGCGTGCGGATCACCAATCAGGGCGTGCTCTTCCTTCAGCCCCTGGGGACCGCCCGCAGCATGCACGTGGCCGGCGACTTCAACAACTGGAATCCGCATGCCAGCCCACTGAAGCGCGATGAACGGCTCAGCGTCTGGCAGGCCTGCATCCCGATCGCTCCCGGCCGGTACCGCTACCGTCTGGTCATCGATGGCAAGTGGGTCCAGGACCCGCACAACTCCTATGTCGAGTCCAACCCCTTCGGTGAACTCAACAACGTGATTGAGGTAAACTGAAGAGGTTGATTCGTTCATTCGTTAACCCGTTTATTTGATCGACCGAATGGTCTCCTCCTGCGATCGGATTAACGCGTCAACGACTGAGGAAACGGTCATGGACGACCCTAAAACCCGGGCCATGCTCGATGCTTTGGCCGACCTGTTCCTGACCGGAACCGGGCCGGTGCCGGCCGGGGCTGCAGCCGGTCCCCGGCCGGATGTGGCCACCCAACTCGACGGCCCCGCCCCCATGCGCCTGCGTCCCAAGGTGGTGACCCGCGTTCCCCCGACGCAAAGGGCAACCGGCCAACGACTCGGGGCCCCGGCCGATTGGCCCTTCGAAATCCAAAATTCGCTCCCCCCGAACCCCGGCGCGGCGGACGGGGAGTCCTCACCTTCGCCAGCAAGAGCCGAACTTCCGAAAGCGAAAGCCTCATCGCCCGTCCGCCCGGATGTCATCGGCAGCATCGGCCCGCACGCCCGTGAGCGGCAGATCGATCCATCCGGGACCTCGGATTCAGGCGCCCCGGCCGGCACCTGCCGGCTTGGACAGCCGCGGGCGGTGCCTCCTGCGGAGGCATCCCAGGCGCGGATCCATGCCCACGACCCCGCCGGCTGCAGTGTCCCGGCCGTGGAATGCGCGGTGCTGGGCAGCCTGCCGGGTTTTGCCGGACCCTGGCTCATTCAATACGCCCATTATCTGGCCTGCACCGCCGGCGGACCGGTGGCCCTGCTGCGGGTGGATGCCGGCGGCTTTGAGGTTGAACTGGTCACAGCTCGCCAGCCGGGCGCGGCCGCCCCAGAAGCAGACGAT
>JAJXSS010000255.1 GCA_021784455.1 Planctomycetota bacterium | reverse complement strand
ACGCAGATCAATGACCAGTTTGAACACGGGACGGAACGGAGGGGGCACAGCCTACTTGCCCGGTATGTCTCGTTCTGCGTGCCTGTGCCGCTATCAGGACGGCCTGATCAGCGTCGAAACCGCCAGCCCCGCCCTCTTCGGCCTGACCACCTTCGACCCCCGGAACCCGGAAAAGCCCCACCGCATCGCCACCGAAGTCGATTCCCCCGCCTTCTTCCGCGAATACTTCGGCGTGGTGGGTGAGTAGATTGCTCCCCGCTTCTTCACGCCACAATGGACGGTCGAACGCTGTGCCTCAGGCAAACGCACGTATAATGGGCTATTGATGCCTATCGACATCGCGCAACAGGTCGCTTACTGGCGTACGGGCGCTATCGAAGACTGCGTGGCGGCGGGCGACCTGCTGGATAAGCGGCACTTTCGCATGGCCTTGTTCACGGCCCACCTGAGCATCGAGAAGATGCTCTAGGCCCACGTCTGCCGTACAACCAGCGACTATGCCCCCAGGACGCATAGCCTGATTCGGTTGGCGGAATTGGCGAGTCTGTCCTTGCTCGAGCGGGAGCTGGACTTTCTTGCGGTCCTCGACCGCTACAATCTGGCGGGACGATATCCTGACCCCACCGCGCCCAATCCCGGGCCGAAGGAGGTGAGCACAGCCTGTCGCCGTGCCCAGGAGATGCTGCGATGCCTGCAAGAGCGATTATCGAAATAGTGCGTCGTTACCTCATGGCCGTCGCCAGCGCCGGCATCCCCGTTACGGAGGGCGTGCTGTTCGGGTCCTGTGCCCGCGGCGACCAGCGTGACGACAGTGACATTGACCTCATTGTCGTTTCTCCTCGATTTGATCAGGCAAAGACGGCCGAAGATCGGGATCTGCTCTGGAGATTGCGGCGCAGGACCGACTGGCGCATTGAGCCGGTCGCGGCCGGCGTACACGAGTTTTCTCAGGACTCGTCATCACCCATTCTGGCCGCAGCGCGTCGGCAGGGCGTGGTAGTCCGCCTCTGAAATCCCGGCGGTCTGCCGGCCGCTTGCGGCGCTCCGCGGGCCCCGATCCTCCAGGGCAAGACACGCTCAGTGCGGTTTCATCGACGGCTCGGCACCTCTGCTTCCAACGCCCGGGGGCGACGGCTAACGATACCTGGCGATGGTCTCGATCAGGGCGTGCAGGTTGGCGGCCGGGGTTTCCGGAGCGGCATAGTTCGACAGCCCCACCAGGATGCGCCCACGGGCCTGGGCGGTTTCCAGGCAGTCGCGCGTTTCGGCCACCACCTCCGCCACGCTGCCTTGGGATAAGGTCTGGGAACTGATGTTGCCCCCCACCAGCGTCAGGCCGGGGAAGCGGTCGCGCAGACGGTTCAGGTCCATCCCCGCCCGACGGTCGATTTCGTAATAGCCATCCACCCCCGACGCCCCAAAAAGATCCTCCGCCACCGGCCAGAGATTGCCATCGCTGGCGAACAGGAAATAGGCGTTCGCCTGATGGCAGGCCCGGGCCAGCTCCTGCAGGCACGGCAGCATCAGGTCATGGAACACCTGCGGTGAATACAGCGGCCCGAGGTTCGAGGCCATGTCCCCGCCGCCAAAAATGAACTGGACGCCCCCGGCCGTCAGGGCCGCAATGCGGCGGACCTCCACCCGCAGCCGGGCCTGCAGATAGCGGGCCACCAGCTCGGGCGCCACGAGGGTTGCTTCCAGCCACAGCGGCTCATCGTAGGGGATGAACACAAAGCCCCCGTGATAGCGCAGGGCCCGATCGGCGTGGGCCTCTTGCCTTTGTTTGACCTGGGCAATGAACTCCGGCCCGAACGATGTCTGGTCGCTCTCTTCTTCCACCTGAGCCACCACATACCGCAGGTCCTCCACGCTTTGCGGCACCTGGGCCGGGGGGCCGCCTTGGGCGACCACGGGAAACAGTTCATGGGCCGGGTCGAATCGGCGCACCTGCCAGGCGGCGTCGCGCCGGCCGAAAAGAAACGTGTGCTCATCCTCCTGCGCGCTGGGCATTTCACCCAGACGCCAGTATTCCCAGCGCAGAAGGTCCTGCCCCGTGGCGGTGGACAGGGCCTGGGCATCGGCGGCTGACCGCTCCAGAAACTCCTGGTACGCGGCCGGGCCCCGGCACCAGGCGCTGGCCTGACGCCACTGCTGGATTCCCCCGCCCACGTACACTTCCCGGCCCAGGATGTGCCCTGCGGCCCGGCTGGAAAACCCGATGTGGGCCACCGGCACGCGATCCACGGCCAGACCTTCAAAGCTGGCCAGGACGCGCTGCCGAGAGGTCATTGTCGGCCGGTCGGTCATGAGGCCTTACTCCAAAAATCGCCGCGGCTCGCGCCCGATCAGGCGGGCAGCGGCAGGGTCTGAATCGGCTCCATGGCCGTGGAAAACCGCAGGGCCTTGCGCGACGCGCTGATGTAGGCGAACGTCAGCGTGGGCCGGGCCTGTTCCGAAGAATTGGCTTTGGATGCGTGGGGCAGCAGGGCATGGAAGAACAGGGCATCCCCGGCCCGGGCCACCACGGGTAAGGCCTGGGCGGCCAAGGGGGCCACCTCCGGATGTTTCAGGTCCAGGCAGGCGAAACCGTTCTCGTTGGTGCTGGGCAGAATCCCGCGGCGATGCAGGCCGGGCATGATTTCCAGGCAGCCGTTGCCGGGATGGGCATCGCTCAAAAAAAGGATCAGGGCCAGCAGCTCATCGTGCCCCCAGGTGGCCCCGTCCTGGTGCCAGGCGATCGGCCGGCCGACGCGCGGGGCCTTGGCAATCATCATGTTGTGGCGGTTGAGGCACACGGCCGCATCCGGGCCCAAGAGGCCGCGGGCGACCATGGCAATCTGCGGATCCATGGCCACCGCCTGGAACGCCGCGTGCCGGGCCATCACCCGCGACAAACGATAGACGGCCACGGGCGTGCCATCCGGGTTGAGATCCACCTGATCGTTGGCCCTGCGCGTCGCCGGGCCCAGAGCCTGCCGCAGTTGTTCATCAATCAGGCTCTGCATCTCGGCCACGCGCGCGGCGGTCAACAGGCCGGGCTTGAGAAGGTATCCCTGGTCATGGAAGAAATCGCGTTCTGTCGTGGTCAGCATGGCCGGGCTTCCGAGAGGCTCAAGGGTTTTATCACCACGGGAAATTGTGGCTGAAGGGGCCGCGGAAGTCTTTGGATGCATCGGCCGTTTTTTTGACGATTCCAGACATCCGGTAAGGACGCAGGGGGGCGGCCGCTCCGCCGAGCCTTCATGGCGTCATCCGGTAGGAGTCTCGCCTTACTACAGCATGATCCCCTGGGCGCGGAACCGCCCGGGCGGCAGGCCCGCCTGCTGGTGGAACCAGCGGGTGAAATGGTGAATGGAACGAAAACCCAGGTCCTCCGCGATCTGCTTGAGAGCCCGATCCTTCTGCCAGAGCAGGGCCTGGGCCCGGGCCAGACGCAGGCGGTCCAGATACTGCCGGGGCGTGCAGCCAAACGCCGTGTGAAAGCAGCGGGTCACCTGACGCGGGGAGAGATGGGCCAGGCGGGCGATTTCACCCAGCGCCGGGCGCCGCCGCCAGTGCTGCTCCAGCCAGTTCACGACCTCGGGCAGGGCCGGCGTCCCGGCCTGGGGCGGCAGCGCCGGCCCCCCGGCCGCGCCGGCTTGGCGGCGGGGCCAGCGACTGAGAATTTCGCACAGGCAGCTCAAAAACAAGGGCAGATCCCTCGCGCCCAGGGCCTGCCAGCGGCACAGCCGCCGCACCATCTGCACCAGCGCCCCCTGCTGGGCCAGGGACCGGGCCATTTCCGCATAGGGCCGAGAGCGCAGGACCGGCGCCTCGCCGTCAACGCGGAGTTTGATGCTCAAGCATTCGCTGTCATCTCCCAGCGGGGTCAGGGCATGGCCATGTGCGGTGCCGGGATAGAACACCACGGCCGTGAAGCCCTGGGCCGGCCAGAGACCATCCTTCGTCCGCCACCCGCCCCCGCAGTGATTGGCGATGTCGAACTGGAGAATATCGGTATGGGTGTGGGTCGGTTGCACCAGCGGGCTGGCCACGGGGATCCGGGCCGCCAGGACGATGCGGCCGGGCTCGGCCAGGAGGCTGGCACACAGGGCGGTGATGGCCTGGGCCGCGCCCGTGGGCCGGGCGGGGGCAGCGGGCAGCGTCGGATTGGGCCGGCGTCCGATTTGCACGATATGGTCATCTTACCTGCCGCGAGGATGGCCGCATAGAATCCTCCAACGCGGTGCAGGGCGAACGCATGTAGCCCCTCTGAACGAGCCGCGACCGTCAGGTCTCGGACTCGCCTCGGCGAGGAGCGGTCTTCCGCGGGATCAGCGAGCTACCCAGACCGCTCCCTCATCCCGATGTCCATCGGGACGGCTCGTACATGCGTTCGCCCTGCAACGCGGTGGAACAAGCCATCCCCCGGTGGCCGGGGGCGCAACCCGATATCATGTCGCAGAGCCTGGCGGCAACAGGTCCCCCAAGGAATCCCTCCATGGCGCGTTGGATCAATGTGGCGACGATTCATTTTCAGGTGACGGAATCAGGCGGCGAGCCCCTGGATATGGCCCTGCGCCAGTTCCACGAGGCCCGCACGATGTTGGATGGCACGCCGGTGGACCTGGTGGTGACGTGCGAGGGCATGGAGTCCATTGCCCGCCGGTCGGGCAGTCCGGCCGAAAGCCAGGATAAGCCCGGGGCCCTGTGGTCGGCCTATCGGGCCTTTGCCCGCGACAACCGCTGTACCCTGGCCGGATCGCTGGTGCTGCAAGAGGAGGGCAAGGACTATAACGCGCTGGTGTTCTTCGGGCCGGATGGGCGGCCGTGCGGCGCCTATCGCAAGACCTTTCTTACCCTGGAGGAATTGGAAGGGGGCCTGAGCCCCGGCCGCGGCGCCACCGTCGTCGAGACCCCCGCCGGGCGGCTGGGCGGAGCCATCTGCTTTGACCTGAACTTCGATGACCTGCGGGATGGTTATCGCCGGCTCCAGCCGGATGTGCTGTGCTTTGCCAGCATGTTCCACGGCGGACACCTGCAGAAAAACTGGGCCTACCAGTGCCGTTGCTTCTTCGCCGCCGCCTGCAAGGACAACACCAGCGATATTCTGGATCCGCTGGGGCGCGTGCTGAACTCGACCAACTATTACAACCGGGTGGCCTGGGCCCGGGTGAATCTGGATCGCTTCGCCATGCACCAGGACCAGAACAACCGCCGCTATGCCCAGATCCGCCGCAAGTATGGGGGGCGGGTGGTCATTGAAACCGCGCCCGACCTGGGCACGGCCGTCCTGTACAGCCTCGATGAAAGTCTGACCGCCGCCCAGATTGCGGCTGAGTTCGGCCTGCAGCAGATTGATGACTATTTCGACCGGTCCCGCCAGGCCAACCGCCAGGCCGGCGCGGCGGTGCCCGCGCCAGCCCTGAATCCCCCGACGTGAGCGCTGCCGGGAACCCCGCGCAGAGCCCCGCCTGTTCCGCCCCCATCCGGAGGGGCTTACGCATGCCCCAGCCGCCGCGGCAGGGCCATGTCCGTTTCCGTCAGCCGATAGTGGAGCTGCTCGATCAGCCGGCCGCGCACCGCGCGGAATTCGGTGCGGCTCCACAGGTTGAACACTTCCTCCGGGTCGGAGCGCAGATCGAATAGCTCCCCGAACGGCTCGGCCGCCCGCCCCGCGGTGTAGGTGGTCACCTTGTGCGAGGGCGTGACCAGCGTACGCAGACGCAAGCCCAGGTAATCCTCATCATTTTCAATCACCACGCTGTCCTGGACCTCCTGCCACTGGCCCGTCAGGAGGGGCACCAGCGACCGGCCGGGCAGGGCCGGCGGCTGCTGCGCGGCCTCATCGGCAGCGGGGCCCTCATCCACGGCCACGCGGGCCAGGTCCAGGATGGTGGGGGCGAAATCCAGCAGGCTGGCCAGGGCCGGCGTCGCCTGCGGGGCAAAGCGCTGCGGCCAGCGCCAGATCAAAGGCACGCGTAAAAGCCCCTCGAAGTGGAAGGGCCCTTTGTTGATCAGGCCGTGATCGCCCATCAGGTCCCCGTGGTCGGACACGAACACCACCACCGTATTCTCGGCCAGACCCTGGGCCTGAAGCTGGGCCAGCACCCGCCCGATGTGTTTGTCCACCAGGGAGATCATGCCGTGGGTATAAGCGATGATCTGACGGTACTGGGCGTCGGTCATGGCTGTGGGGTGCACCCGGCCCGAAAGCCGCAGCCCCTGGTCATGCACCGTGCGGAAGAAGGGGGCCAGGTCTTCCAGTTCACCCGGGCGGCCGACGGGAGGCACGACATCCTCGGGCCGGTACATTGTGTCCCAGGGCGCCGGGGGCACGTAGGGGTGATGCGGATCGGGGAAGGAGCACCACAGGAAGAACGGCCGGCCGGCCGGCCGCTCTTTCAGCCACCGGATCGTGCGATCGGCCACCCAGGCCGTGGGGTGCAGCGACTCGTCCAGCGGGAAGCGGCCGCAGCTTTCGGCGGCGCCCTCGCAGTGCTCCGGTCCCTTCTGCAAGTCGCGCCAGGCCTCGGGATGCTCGCGCTGCAGCCAGCGGGCGTAGTCGCCTTCCACCCCCGTGCCGTGGCCCAGGGTCAGCTCGACCTCGTCGAAACCGCAGAAACCGGCCGGAGCGCGTTCGAGGCCGCCTTCCTTCCACAGACGCATCAGCTCCGGAAAGCGCCGGGGCGTGATGTCCACCCCGCGGACGCTTTCGTGCAGGACGTAGGGCGTCACGTGGATCTTGCCGAAGCTGGCCGTGGCGTACCCGGCGCCGCGGAGCAGCCCGGGCACCATGGGAATGTCCAGGTCCAGGGGAATGCCGTTGGTGCGCACCTTGTGCCCGCGGGGTGTCAGGCCGGTAAAAAGGGTGGCCCGCCCCGGCATGCTCAAGGGGCAGT
>JAJXSS010000254.1 GCA_021784455.1 Planctomycetota bacterium | reverse complement strand
TCCGGGGGCGGGCGGCTGGCCTTTGCCGTGGCCGAACCAGAAGGTGTCCATCACGGGCAGCCGGATGACGTTGGCGTGCCACTGGTCGATGGCCACGTGGATCGACCACAGGATGTGCTCGCCCATCGACCACTGCATGCTGTCCACCGACAGGCCTTGCAGCCAGACGGTCTTGTCGGCACCCGTAACGAGCTGGTTGCCCTGGACCTTCAACTCCGGGGTGATCGGCGGCTGGGCCAGAAACTGGGCGATGGTGGCGGCCTGTTCGCTCTTGACCTTGGCCGCCGCGTCGATCTTCGCGGCCAGCTTGGCCGCAGCGGCGTCGCTGAGCGGGGCCACTTGGATGTCCGCCACGTCCACCGTGCCGGCCTTGGCGAACCACAGGCCGGGCATGACCTGCAGCTTGGTGGCTCCGGTGGGGACCAGGCATTCTTCACTGACCTGGGTCCAGGTGCTGGCTTTGGACGAGAAGGCCAGATCGTGCGGGTCCGGCCGGATATCCGGGCCAAATTCCAGATGGCCGGTGCGTGCCCCGCCCAGGAAATGGAAGATGGTCCGGGCATCGCCGGGCATCTTCGCCCCGTTTTCCACGCCGGATGTCCGGTAGCGCAGCGTGATCTTCAGGCCCTGGGTATCCGTGGGCAGGAGCACCATGTGGTAAAGCATGTTGATGCTGCCGGGCTCCTGCGACGTAATGCGCATGAAATGCCGGCCGTCTTCCTGCTCCCAGCTCAGCCCGGCCGCGATGGCCTTGTGCCCCCAGCCTTGCGGCCAGTCGCCCTGCTGGTTGGCCGTGGAAAAGTCACCATTGGGAACCATATTGCCGGTGGCGGCCAGTTGGGTGGCAAGCTGCTGGTCCACCTTCTTTTCCAGGGCGGCCTGATGCTCGGCTTCCTTTCGGGCCGCGGCCTGCTGTTGGGTGGTGAGTTCCCCGGCCTGGGCCTCGTTCAGCCGCACCAGGCGGAAATCATCGAAATCGATCGTTCCGGACTTCACCTGGAACAGGCACGGCATGATCTCCAGCGTCGTGGCCCCCTTGGGCACGGTGAACTTGACGCTGCGTTCCAGCCAATCCTTGTGGGTGCCGCGGAAGTAGGGCGGCGAAGGGGAGGGCTTAAGCACCTTCTTGTTCGCATCCTTGAAGTTCATCATGATCCGCCCGTCGAACCAGGGCTTTTCCCCAGTCTGGATGTCTTCGTAGCGCACGCGGAAAGTCAGTTCAAAGGCTTCGTCCTGGGCCGTCACCGGAATGGCCAGGTACACCAGAACCATCTTGCCCGGGGTGGTGCTCTTCAGACGCAGGAAGCGGTTCCCGTTCTCCACCGGATACTGAATGTTGTCTGTGGGCCGGGGCCAGCCGTCAGGCACACCGTCCTGGTTGGCATCGGTCTCGAAGTTGCCGTTGGCGATCAAGCCGGGGTCGCCGGCCGGCGCGGAATCCGCTGCGCGGGCTAGATTGGCACCCAGGAGTACCGCGACGAGCGCCATCAATCGGGCGGTCTGCAGCAGGCGCAATGGACGGGGCGAAACTTTGGGCATCGTTACTGATCCGTTACCGGGGTCACGGCCTTGCATCTCAAGGGGTGGCCTTCCAGCCATCGGGGAAGAAGTTGTTCTCGGTTAGGACACCTGGTTGGTACTGATCACCATGACCGTCCAGGAAAAGGGTGTTGGCTGCCTGATTAGAGAGGTGGCGCCAGCGCACCCCGCCCAGGGGCGGGAAGGCCGCCGCGTCGGTGTTGGGATTGCTGGAATCCAGCGGGATGAACCGATAGCGCTGGGCGCTACTCAGCCCGCCGGTGCAGAACCGGCCCCAGAATGGACTTCCGTAGTCCATCATGAACGCTACATCCGCAGCAATGCCCGTCTTGGTGCTCTGGTTCCCGTCCATCACCACCACCAGACGGGCCGGAGGCTGGCAGTCCGTGGCCTTGAGCGCGGGAATTCCAGGATGGATGTTGGGGGCCGCCTCACTCTTACGGCCCATGAGGATGGGGTTGGATGTGTAGTGCGAGTAGCCTCCCTTGATCGTAGCGCCAGCGCAGAGAAACGCCGAGCTGAGGGTGGGCTTGCCTGCGGCAATGCCTGCGGAATTCGTGGTCGTGCCGGTTCCTCCCACATAAGGGTTGATCAGGGTGTACCACCGCGCGGTATCCGACCCATCGCCGTTCCAACCCGTCCACTCGCCGCTGGGCATCTGGTCGGCGCTGTCGCCGACGTAAGAGTTGATGCCGATACCCACTTGGCGAAGGTTCGACAGGCAGGAGATCGACTGGGCGGCCTGGCGGGCGCTGCCCAGCGCCGGAAGAAGCATGGCCACCAGCAGGGCGATGATGCTGATGACGACCAGCAGTTCCACCAGCGTAAACCCGCCAAGGCAGCGCTGTGCGGAGCCCTGGGCGCCGCAGGCGGGCCGGCAGACGGGATGTGCAGGATTGTGGATCATCGGGGATTCCAAACACGGTCAGACGGACGATGGGACCAGCGCGCCGGCGCGGGCGGTGGAGGCACGCTGCACCAGGGTGGTTGGCAGGACACGCCGCTCGGCCGGCGTCCGGGGGTTGGCAATCTGACGGCTCAGCAGTTCCATGGCCGCTTGCCCCATTTCCTGGAAAGGCTGATGCACGGTGGTCAGGGCGGGGGTCAGCCACTCGGCCAGGGGGTCATCATCAAAACCGATGATGCTGACGTTCTGGGGAATTTTCAGTTCCATCTGGGCCAGGGCGCGGTAGCAGGCCCGGGCCACGGCATCGCAACTGCAGAAAACAGCGCTGGGGGGCGAGGCTTGGCCCATCAGGCGGCCGGTGTTCTGGACAACCTGTTCGGACCAGTCGCCCAGCGGGTCTTCGCTGGTTTGCAGATCCGCCACCAGAGCGCGATCAAACGCCAGGCCCGCATCCCCGATGGCGTCGCGCAGCCCCGCCAGCCGGTCCTGCACGGTTACGGCCGCCAGGTTCCCCAAAAAGGCGATGCGCCGGTGCCCCAGCCCCAGCAGTTCCTTGCCGGCGGCGTAGCCCCCGCCGTAATTGTCGGCCACGACACTGGGCACCTCGATATCGCGCAGGGACTGGTCCACCAGGACAAAGGGGAAGCCGCGGATCTTGAGATCGAAAACCGCTTCGCTGAAGGCGGGGTTGTGCACGGAAATGATGATGGCCCCCTGAATCGCACTGTCGGGCAGGCGGCGCATCATGTTCAAATCGAGGCTCATGTCGCCGTGTGCATCGTAGAGCTGCACCTGAACTCCGTTGCGGTGGGCCGCATGCTGCACACCCCGGGCAATCTGCAGCGAGGTCTCCCATTGCAGGTTGCCCGCCACGACCTGAATGGTCTGTGTACCCACCTGCCCGCTGCGGACGTACAGCCCCTTGCCCGGGCGGCGTTCGATCAGCCCCTCGTTAATTAGGACTTCGCTGGCCCGGCGCACGGTCATGCGGCTGATGTTTTCCTGACGTGCCAGCCCATGTTCCGATCCGATCAGATCCCCGGGCTGGTAGGTTCCCTTGTGAATCGACACGCGAATGCGATCCGCGAGGGTCTCATACAGGGATGAACTGGTATATTGACCGGTATCTGTTCCCATGATTCCAGTCTAGTGTAAGCCTTGGACATGTCAAGATAAGAGGGCATTATTTGTCTGAAAAATGTGGGTATGGATGGAGAATATGGCCAGATCCACCTGGGGCGATCGCCAGGGCATCCCACCCGGTATAACCGGTACTATACCGATATACAACCTACCATTGCAGTCACGGAGGGACGGCCCGCCGAGCGCGCCGGCCCCCGCGCCGGCAAAGCTGCCGGCCTGGGCCTCGTCTCAGGTGGTCGATCCCCCTGCGCGGCTGATCCGGGCGGGGGCGTTTGACGGGTCAAGGCCACGTGGCGCCTGCATCGCAGACGCTGGTTATGGTGCGGACGAGTTGGACTTGGGCGGCAGTGCCGAAGCGGCCGGTGATACAGCCGGGCAAGGACCGGTGGATTCCCCCACATATAACGTGACGTCACTGGGCTGGATCAGGAGGGGACCGCTCCAGCGCTCGGTGCGTTTGCTCATCCAGTCCAGGCAGGCGGATAGATAGGGGGCGGGGTCCGGTGGTACCAGAACCGTGCGGGAAGGGATTGAGTAGCGCTGGGCGTTAGCCCCGTCCACCGCGCACACGGAGATGTCCTTCCCGGTCTGCAGGCCACGCTCGTGAATGGCCCGGATGGCCCCGCTGGCCGCATCGTTGGTGATGCACAGGAGGGCGGTGCTATTCAGGTCTCCGGCCGCGAGCAGGCGTTGGATGACCTTGTAAGCCTGGGGGACCGGGTCGACATAGGACTGCACCGGCTCGTCGATCAATCGCCCCGGCACCTGGTGGGCGCGGCACCAGAGCAGCCACTGGTCGATGCGATCCTGAATCAACTTGCCGGGGGGCTGGGTATTCAGACAGTCAATTCGGCGGTGGCCCAACTGGTACAGGTGGTCGCACAGGCGATGGATGAAGAACGGCGGTAGCGCCTGGAGGGACAAGAGGCCCCGGTCGCTGAGGTTTTCCTCCAGGATCACCAGGTGCGAGGCCCGCCGAAATCGATCCATCATCAAGGCCGGAACCGGATCGGAACTCAGGAACAGAAACACCCCGTCGAAGCCGTTGAGGGTTTCGAGGATGATGGGGTCGTCCCAGTGGACGTATTCGACGGCGCGGATCATCGCCCGGTGGCGCGAGGCAAGCTGGTTGAGGGCATAATGCCACAGGGCGTAGTTACGCGAGGGGAAGGCCGGGGCCAGGAAGGCGATCTGCAGACGGTTGCGCAGGCGTTCATGGCGGTGGTTGATTTCCAGCCGGCCGTGAGGCTTGCGTTTGACCACGCCCTTGGTCACCAGTTGCTGCAGAATCCACCGAGCCGTGGTGCGCGAGGCCCCGATCTCGCTGGCCAACTCGTGTTCGGTGGGCAGTTCGCGAATGGCATAGTCCCCGCGCCGGATCCGCGTTTCCAGCACGTCGGCGAACTTCGAGAATTGCGAGGCTTTAGGCGTAACCGGGCTCCGATAACAATTCTTCGAGCGAATTCCACATGAACTGACTATTGATCGGTCCGAGGCGGCCATCGTTCAAGGGATGATCAGCGGCTTTTCGTCCGTGCCATAAAAATACTGGGGTTTGGTCATGGTATTGTCATGCAGGTACTGGGGCGTTCCGGCGAACGCGTGCCCGTCGTAGGCGACCACATTGGCCGCATCGCCGTGCAGGGGGTGGATGGCCCCGCCCCAGGGCGGGAACGGTCCGCCATAGTTCCTCTGGTCGTCATTGAAGACGCCCATCATGTTGTCATCGTACCCGGGCCACTCCATGCTGTCGGCAAACATGATGAGGGCGGCCGGGGCCGGCACGCGGTCCAGGTAGTCCACGTGCAGGTCCCAGCTATGGCCGTTCGGCCCGGTCACATTGGGCACATACACATCGAAGGACGCCCAGTCCGCCTTGAAGTATCCGGCGACATAGCCCCCATAACCGAAGTCTGCCGAACCGTCGAAAGGGGCGGCGAAGGTGGAGGCGCTGTCCTGCTCGTAGTGTGCACTGGCCGGGCACAGTGTGACAGCACGGGTCAGGTAAGTGCCCTGACTGGAGGTGCGATCCCCATAGATGTCCTGGCCGTACGCCAGGTAGGTGGGCCACAAGTAGATGCCCCCGGTGCTGTTGTTGACGGTCATCATGGGCAGAATCTGCTGGTAGTCGGTGGCGTAGGTAGTGGCCCCGATGAAACACTGGCGCAGATTGCTCAGGCAGGCCGCGGCCTTGGCCGCATCGCGGGCTTTTTTCAGGGCTGGCAGGAGCATGGCGACCAGCAAGGCAATGATGCTGATCACCACCAGGAGTTCGATCAGCGTAAAGCCGCTGACCGTTCGTCCGGTCACCCTTTCATCGTCCTGCCCGTCTTGCAGTGTCTTCACCATGGCGTCCTCTCTATCGCAAGTCCCCAGGGGGCCAGCGGGCAGGGTGGATCAAGTCTTCGGACCCACCTCTTGCCTTCCACTTCCGCCCGCAAGGTGAGTGTCACGCGTCCGGCCCACCTGCGGAGGCACGTTATCGCGAGCCTTTCCGGGAATACACCCGGATGTAATCCACATCCATGTAGGATGGGCTGATGGCCTTATCGATGGGCCAGCCGCTGCCCATGGCCAAGTCCACCAGCACGTAAAGCGGCACCTTGGCCGCCTCGGGGGTCTTTTGCTGGAACATCTGGACCCCGTCGAAGTACCAAGTGATGTTCTGCGCATCCACCATGACCCCGTAGGTGTGAAAAGCGTGGGTCATGTCGGGCACGATGGCGTTATCACCGGCGGCCCAGTGCTTGGGGCCCGGCCCCCACTGGTGCAGGGTCATGCACAGGTTGTGGGGCATGCAGCCGTACTGCTCGACCACGTCAATCTCCGTGCCCGGTGTGCCCGGGGGGTTCGATCCCGGTACGCTCAAGAGCCAGAAGGCCGGCCACATGCCCGGGCTGTCGGGGAACCTGGCCCGCATCTCGAAATAACCGTATTTCTGAGAGAAGCCGCGGCCCTGGGGATCGATCGAAGCCAGGAGGCCCGCCCGCCACTGGCGCTTCCAGGGATCAGTCCGGCCGTAGGATGGGTCTTTGCTGGCCTTAATGCGCAAGATGCCATCCTGGATATTGAAGGGCGATTCCGGCCCCGGGTCCATAAAGCGGGCGTCTCCGAAATCCGAGTTGCCGGGGGTGTGGGCCATCCAACGCGTGCCCCCGGGGCCGCACGGGCCGCGCGATGAGACACTCAGAGGGCCGTTAAACTCCTCATCGAACGTGAGTTGGTAGCCCTTGAGATTCAGCGTGGCAGGGGGCAACGTGGGCAGGGGGGCATCGGGAGACACTTTCAGGGT
>JAJXSS010000253.1 GCA_021784455.1 Planctomycetota bacterium | reverse complement strand
TGTTGTAGCTCTGCAACCCGCTGTACATGCCCATCGCCGCGGAATTACTATTGGGGTTGGGATCGGGATTGGTGCCCGTCATGGTCAGCACGCTGCTGGCCTCGCTCGAGCTATAGGTCCCATAGCCCCCGCCGCCCGTCTGCGTGTCGATGTACTTCCAATAACCCGGGGAACTCGGGCCCGGGGTGTTGTAAGTCCCATCAAACGGATCCTGGAACACGATCGTGTTCGCCTGCACCGCCGGCACCATGGCCCCGGCCAGCGTGCCACCCAACACCACCGCGAGCAACTTCTTCATGTTCATGTTCTGTCCTTTCATGTTCGAGGCCTCCTTTGCTGAGAAATCACGCATGTCAAAAAAGGGTGTTCCCGTCCATCCGTCCGCTCAAGATTGACCACTCCGCGGCTGCGGTCCGCCCTCGCTCCTGAAGGCACCTCGTTTCCTCGTCGGCCACAACATAATAGGAAACGATTGCAAATTGGCTTTTGACATTATGAATCGCGCCGTCGGGCAAGTCAAGCTAAATTCTTGCGATGGACCTCAGATTCTCCAGATCGCATGGGCCTCCTATCCCAATCCGACTTCTTCTTACGCGAACCAACGCCCACCCCAGGGGTATTGCAGGCTGCCAACCGGCCGCAAATCCGCCCCCAACAGCCCCGGCAGCAGCGAACGCAGGGGAAATTCCGGGCCCAGGTGCTTGAGCCCCTCCGCGTAGGGGTAATACGCCCCCACCCCCCAGGACTGCCGCCGGTAACGCATCTCATCGGTGTAATGCCGCAAAGTGACCTCACTGAAGACCCGGAAGGTGTTCATGGAGGCCAGGATGGTCTCGATATCCGGCCCCACATTGATGTAGAAATCCGGGGCAAAATCCCGGGTCTGCCAGGAGGAGATCTCGTAAGCCAGGATTTCCTTCAAGTGCAGATCGACCGGCTGGCCCCCGGCCATACGGTTGCTGTAAGACAGAGCTTCCATGGCCGCCCGGGCGGTGCGGGCATGGTCGTAGTGGTTGTCCTGGGGCCAGGGAACGAAGGCCAGGGTCGGATTGACCGCCTGGATCACCCGGGCGATGTCCACCACCACCCGGGGATCGCTGGGATGCAGCAGATTGTGCTGGTAATTGAGGAAGAGCTTTTCCGCGCCCAGCAGACGGGCGGCTGCCACCGCCTGACCCCGGAACTCGTCCGCACGTTCCTTGGTGGCAAAGGCGGGCAGGGCCGACACATCTCCGATGGTCACCAGAAAAACTACCCGCCAGCCATCCCGAGCCAGACGACAGCTCACCCCGGCCAGGCCGGCCTCACAGTCATCCATGTGGGCCCCAATCACCAGAGCACTGGGCTTGTCTTCTGTCATAGACACAACTCCTTTTATGCAAGACCGTTACGATCGACACTTGATCCTGCAAGCCGGGCGAGGTTCACTGCCGGGCCTGGGCATCGGAGGGTTCGCCCAGTTGGGCCGCAGGATACGGCTGGGCCAGTTCGATCGCGGGCTGCGCCTCCCCCACTTCCTGCATGCGGCGCAACAGCCTCTGCCGCATGACCTGACGCACCTTCTGATGCGATTCCTTGTTGATCAGGTTGGTCAGTTCGTAGGGATCGTGTTCCAAGTCATAAAGGTACGCTTCGGTATAGCGCTGGGCGGAAGGGAAGTCCCACCACTTCTCATCCAGGGCCGTAATCCCGTATTTCCAGCGCCGGGTCCGTACGGCCCGGCCGACTTCGGCCTCGCTGATCTGGATGAACACCTCCTCCGGCCAAGGCACCGACTGCCGCCGCACCAGGGGCATCAGCGAGCGGCCCTGCATGCCGCCCGGCACCGCCAGCCCGGCTGCCTCCAGCAGGGTCGGGGGCAGATCCACCGTGCTGACCAAGTGAGGCAGACAGCCACCATTCTCGAACCCCGGCCCGGCCAGAAGCGTGGGCACCCGGATCGAGTTTTCGTGGCAGGAATTCTTGTATTCCCGGTTGCGTGTCTGGAAGTGACAGGCGTGATCGCTGGTGAACAGAAGAATGGTCCGCTCATCCAGATGCAGGGATTTGAGAGCATCCCACAGCCGCCCCAGCGCCTCATCCAGCCGCCGGACCATGCCCCAGTAGCCCCCCAGATGCTGGTGGGCCGAGCCGGAGGTCAGGGGCACAAAGGCGGGATCGCGCTGCTCCAAGCCGCTGCGGCAATGGGGCAGGGCCGCCAGGTCGGGCGGCGTCCAGCGGGCGGTATACAGGTCGCGATAGCCATCGGGGGGTGGGAAATCGCCCAAGTGGTTCTGCTGATGCGGCTCCAGGTGGCCCAGGAAGAGGAAGAACGGCTGATCCCGGTGCCCGGCCACATAGCGGATCGCCTCATCGGTCAGGGCATCAACGCGGTAGCCCGGCAGTTCCACCGGCCGATCATGTTCGTCGAAAAGGACCGTGTGATACGAATCGGACACGCTTTCCAGCGAATTAGCGGCCAACCAGTGGCGGTAGCGGCCGCGGTATTCCTGCGGCACCGCCCCGTGCCCGTGATTCTGGTCGTAAGGGGCCAGGTGCCATTTGCCGATGTAGGCCGTCTGGTAGCCGGCTTCATTAAAGCAATCCGCCAGGGTCGTGGCCGAGGGCTTAAGCCCCAGCCCGTTCTTCCAGGTGCCCACGGTGGTGGCGTACTGCCCGGTTTGCAGGCAGGCCCGGGCCGGCCCGCACACGGGCTGACAACTGAAGCTGTGGCCGACATGGGTATAGGCCCGCGCCAGGCGGTCAAAGTGCGGCGTCAAGCCCAGGGGATTGCCATGGATGCCCGTGGAATCATGTCGCTGCTGGTCGGTGTGGAAGACGATGATGTTGGGACGCATGGTCATAGTCGGATTGATCCCTGGTAAACCTGAGCCCCCCAGTTCAGATCCTGGGGCAGGATGAACCCGCCGGTGGTGCTCCACTGTTTGCCTGCCCGCAGGTGCCGGGCGACGGCCATCTGTAAACGTGTGTTCTGAGGAGCATCCTTTAGGGTGGGCACCGGCATGCCCCACACGCGTTCCAGAATCTGCCGGTGATTGGGACGTTGGTTGGGGTACAGATAAAACTCCCGCTGAAAGCGCAGGATATTACTATCGGCGGGCAGATAGGCCACAAGCTGGGGATCCAGCAGCCACGTCACGCAGGTAAACGCGGCGAACCGCCGCTGGGGGAAATGCCGGGGGAAGAACTCCAGGGCCTGCCGAAAGGACGCCGCACAGGCCTGAGGCCGCAGTGGTCCCAAAGCCGGGATGTGAACTTCGAGGATCGGATCATGCTGCTTAAGACACAGACTCAGGTCCTTTTCCGGCCAGGACTGGCAGTGGCGGTAAACCCGGCCATCCGGCTCGACCAAATGCCCCCGCAGCAGCCCCGCCTCCTGAGCATAGTCGGCCGTCCAGCACCCTGCCGGCAGCTTCCCCTCCCGGGCTTCCGCCACGTCGCCATCAGCCGTGAACTGCATACCCCGCCCCGCCAGAACCAGCAGCGGCCGGCCAGAACGCTGCCGCCACACGTGATAGTCAAAGGGAAACTGGCCAAAGGCGAATTGCAGTTGGCCCAGACGAAAAAGCTGTGCATGCCAGTGCCCGGTCAACCAGGAAAGCCTCTCGGCGTACAGGCCCCAGCGGCCGTTCTGGCGGTAATAGGCCTGCAGCCCCAGTTCCAGATCGGCCAGGGTGTCGCGGGTGATGTCCGGGCTGATCCCGTGTTCCGCGTGCTGGCGGCGAACGTGGGCGAGCCCCGACAGCAGCACCAAGACATAAAACATGTCCCGGATCGGCCCCAGGTTGTGCGGCAGCATGGGCCACTGGGCCAGGGCCGCCGGGGCCGGAGCGCCCGGGCAGAACATCTCGGCGTGGCCGTGCCAGATCAACCGGCGCAGCAGCGGATTGGCCCGAATCCCCGCGGCCGCGGCCCCCGCCGCTTGAGTCACACCAGGGTCCAGTTTCAGCCAGGCACAGGCCTGACCGATGTTGTCATCATCAAGGAAAGGCAGGGCGGCGGGGTAACAGCCCCCGGAAAACGCCCAATTGGACCTCCAGGCCTCCACGGCCGCCACCGCGAGCCCCAGGCCGCTCTGCACCTCGTCGAGCGTCGGAACCTCGGCATGGGTCGGGAAGGAGTCGGCCATGATTGATCCACTCACCCCAGAAGACGCCGTTGGGCCCCTCTCGGGGCGGAAAATTCAAACCACCATTGACTTGCGGACAGCCACGAGGTAGATTTATAATAACGTTTGCATATTTAGCGTCAATGGAGTCTGGATCTTGCCCACCTTAAAGGAGATCGCGCAGCGTGCCGGGGTTTCGATCCCCACGGTCTCGCGGGTCCTGCGCGGGCAGGCCAAGGAAACCTGGCCGGTGATGGCCAAACGCGCTGCCGTCATCCGCGACATCGCCGCCGAACTGAACTTCCGGCCCAATGCGGCGGCCCGGGCCATTCGCAGCCAGCGCACCCACCAGGTGGGCGTACTGGTGCGCAACTCGGAAGAAAGCGATGGTCTGGCTTACACTGACCTGGCCGGCTACGAAGTCATCCTGGGCATCAACCAGGAACTGGAGAAGGCCGACTACGTCCTGTCCATCGTGCGGTTCGATGATGTGGCCGGGAGCCAGCCGCAGCTTCTGTCCCGCGTGTTTCGCGAGAAGATGCTCGATGGCATCATCGCCTTGGGCAGCATTCCCGAGTTTGTCTGCCAGAAGCTCACCGGGCAGAACTGCCTGTGGGTCAACAGCAACCTCTGGTGGCCCCAGCGCTGCATCCGCCGGGATGATCTGCATGTGGGGCGCACCATCGCCCAGGAACTGGCCGATCTGGGCTATCAACGTCTGGTCTGGGTGGATCTGGATCTGGCCGAAGCGAGCCCGCATTACAGCACCGAGCAGCGTCTGCAAGGCGTGTCTGAGGTGGCCCGGGCCCGGGGCCTGGAGCTTGCCGCCCTGCGTTGCCCGCTGACCTCCACCGCTGCCGAGCGAACCAACTTGCGCCGGCTTCTGCAACCCGACACGGCCTTTGTGGCGTACAACTCGGCCGTGGCCGAGAAGTTGGACCGTGCGGCCATCTCGCTGAGCCGCCTGGCGGGCCGGCACTACGGGTTGGCCAGTTGCGACGATATGCACCATATCGTGATCAACTGGCCCGAACTCAGCCGCGTCGGTTTTGACCGCTTTACCCTGGGCCGCAAGGCGGCCCAGATGATCCTGAAACTGATCGACGAACCGTCGAGCCCTTGTCCGTCCGAACTCGTGCGCGATGCCTGGATCGCAGGCCAGACCGCCCCCGCGCGGGGCCGACCTCGCGTCCAAGCCGGCGGAGCCACCGGCCGCTCCCCCGCGGCCGAAATGCCGACGGCCAACGATCCCCGGTAAGGTTCTGCATCGCGAAGACTCTGCATCCCTTCTGAGGAGTCCCCCATGTATTGTCATCATCCTGTTGCGCAGAGAGTTGCTGGGCTGGGTCGTGGTTTTACGCTCATCGAGCTGCTGGTGGTAATTTCCATCATCGCCCTGCTGGTCAGCATTCTGCTGCCGGCCCTGGGGGCGGCCCGAGCCGCCGGGAGGGGCGTGCAGTGCCTGGCCAATTTCCGGCAGATCGGGGTGGCCCTGAACCTGTATGCCCAGGACAACAACAACTACTTGCCGCCCGTGGGACCCGACTCGGCCTATGCGGGGGGCCTCTATGCGGCCGCCATCAGCAGCGGCCAGGGCTTCCGCTACTTCCTGCGCCCTTACCTGCCGGATCACAGCGGCTACAACAATCCGGTATTTATCTGCCCCGAAGCGCCCACAACCTATGGCGTGCCGCTAGCGGCGCTGACGCGGACCGACTCGGCAACTCAGGCCATGATGTTCCAGAACGCCAATGGCACCTTTCCCACCGGCGGCAATTCGGCGGCGGCCACGATCGCCCAGACCTTGAACTTCTTCACCCGCCCCGCGGCCACGATCTTCGATGTCGATGGGCACCAGGCCGCTCCCGGCAAGCCCAGTTCTTACGGATTTGTGCAGGCCGGCTATCACACCACACTTCCGCCCGCAGGAGACAGCCCGGACTACTTGGATTTTCGCCATCCCGGCAATACGCTGAGCGGGCTGTTTGGTGATGGCCACGTGACCTACCTCAAGTTCGCGGATATCAACCCCACCAATACCGTCTGGCCTTATCCCGGCGATTGGACCGGTATTTGGCAGTAACCCCCCACCCATCCGAGATGGGCCCCGTTCCGGGGGCCGCTGCGCAAGTTGGGTCCCCCCCGGCGGCACGACGTCTGATTTGCGGTACCCACACCGATCAACAACGCCTGGGCCGCGGTTTACCCCGACGTATGGAAGCGACCATGCCCGTTATTCCAAGAAGTGAATATCCGCAGCGCTGGGAAAAAGTCCGAAGCCTGATGGCTGCGCAGGATTTGGACTTGCTGATAGCCTATGCCGATGATCGGGCCACCTTTGGCGCCGCCCACGCCCGCTGGCTGGCGGATTTCCCCGTGCATTTTGAGCCGGTGGGGATCCTGTTTGGACCGCAGGCCGAACCGGTCATGCTGGTCGGCCCGGAGACCCTCGACTATGCGCGCTTGCGCAGCACCATCCCGGACATCCGCGTGCTGAAGGAGTTCACCCACCCCGACGAGGACTACCCCTTTTCCCGAATGCAGAGCCTGGGGGAGATTGTGGCCCAGATCCTGCCCACCCACCTTCCGAGACGCGTGGGGATCGCCGGTCTGGAATTGATGGGGGCCAAAACCTTCGCCTCGCTGAAGGGTGTTTTGCCCGGCTCCCAATGGATCGACGTGGAGGCGGGCGCAGGCCGGCTCCGGGCGGTCAAGAGCCCCGCCGAGATCGCAGTCATCCAGGAGGCCTACCGGATCGCCGAGTTGGGCTTCAAGGCCGCGGTGGAGACAGTGGCCGAAGGGGTCACGGAGAGGGAAATTGCGGC
>JAJXSS010000252.1 GCA_021784455.1 Planctomycetota bacterium | reverse complement strand
TCGAATGCGAATCTGCTCCTGACTCAAGAACGAGGAGAATCCCTCAGAAAACCAGGCAGTCCCCGCCCTGAAGGCTTCTTGGTTGCGGAATCGCTGGGGGCGGATAGCATGCGGACTCGTCCGACTCAGATTGGACGGGCACCGCCGGTTAGGTACGCAGAATCCCCCCGTTTTTCCCAAGGACTGACCATGGCCATCAAGCTCCCGTTCCGACAGATACACCTGGATTTCCACACGGGCCCGGCCATCGACGATGTCGGGCAGGACTTCGACGCCCAGGCTTTCGCCAAGATGATGGCCAAGGCCCACGTCAACAGCGTCACGCTGTTCGCCAAGTGCCACCACGGTCACCTGTATTACGACACGAAGCGGCCCGAGCGGCACCCGGGCCTGAAGAAGGGGCTGGACCTGCTGGGCCAGCAGATCGAGGCCCTGCACCGTCAGGGCATCCAGGCCCCCATCTACCTCTCCGTGCTTTGCGATGAATACGCCGCCAATACCCGTCCGGAGTGGCTCGCGCGGCAGCCGGACAGCAGCAGCGTGAAATGGGCCAAGGGCGTGTTCGAACCGGGCTGGCAGATCCTCGACATGTCCAGCCCGTACGCGGACTTCCTGGCCGAGCAGATCGAGGAGGTGCTGCGGAAATACCGGCCGGTCGACGGCGTGTTCCTGGACATGTGCTGGGACCAGCCCAGTTGCAGTACGTGGGCCATCGCGGGCATGCGCCGAGCGGGGCTGAACCCCGAGTTGGAGGCCGACCGGGCTACCTATGCCCGCCAGGTGGTACACGGCTACATGACCCGCTACAACCGGCTCATCAAGCGCGTCTGCGGGGGCCAGAGCCCCAAGGTGTGGTACAACGCGCGGCCCCAGGTGAACCTGCCGCAGGAGGCGAAGTACCTGCAGCACATCGAGATCGAGGCCCTGCCCACGGGCGGCTGGGGGTATACCTATTTCCCGCTGAACGTACGTTTTGCCCGCAACTTTGGCCTGCCGGCGATCGGCGTGACCGCCCGCTTCCACAAGAGCTGGGCGGATTTCGGGGGCCTCAAGCCCGCCGCCGCGCTGAAGTACGAATGCAGCCAGATGCTGGCCCACGGCACGGACCGTAGCGTGGAGGACCAGCTCCACCCCCGCGGCCGGCTGGATCCGGCGGCCTATGAACTCATCGGCGGCGTCTATGCCCACGTCGAGGCCTGCGAGCCGTTCTGTGCCGAGGCCCGGCCCGTGACCCAGATCGGGGTGCTGCGGCCGCTGGATCTAGGTTCTTACCATGTGGCCCCGGGCGACTGCCTGGAGGGCGTGGTGCGGGCCTTGCAGCAACTGCACCACCAGTTTGATTTCATCCACGCGGGATCGGATTTCTCCTCGTATGAACTGATCGTCGTGCCCGAATCGGTCCAGATGGATGGCCCGCTGGCGGGCAAAATCAGGACTTATCTCAAGGCGGGTGGAGCGGTGTTCTTCGCCCTGGGCGCGGAGGCACCGGGCGCGGTGCTGCTGCCCGAGCAGGGGGTTGCGGCCCACGGGCCCTCGCCGTTCACGACGACCTACCTGCGCTTTGCCGACCCCGCGGCCGCGGGGGTGGCCCGCACGGACCATGTGATGTACGAGCGTGGCCTGCGCCTGACGCCCAAGGCCGGGGCCAGTGTCCTATGCCGTGTGGTCGAGCCCTACTTCGAGCGCCGGTGGGACCACTTTTCATCGCACAACCAAACGCCGGCGGACCGGCTGTCGAAATATGCCGCCGTGGTGGCCAAGGGCCGGGTGGTCACGTGCGCCTTTCCGGTATTCAAGGCCTATGCCACGCACGGCAACCTGCCGTATCGGGCCCTGATCAAGATGTGCCTGGACCGCCTGCTGCCGGCCCCCCTGACGCGGTTCGAAGGGCCCAGCCATGTGGAACTGACCGTGACGCGGCAGAGCCGTCCGGCCCGCACCCTGGTGCACGTGCTGAGCTACATCCCCGCGCGGCGCACTCCGAAGCTGGACATTGTCGAGGAGGCTACGCCGCTGGTGAATGGGCAACTGGCCCTGCGTCTGCCCAAGGCCCCGCGCCGGGTGACGGTCCAGCCGGCTGGCCGGGAAGTTCCATTTACGTACGTGGATGGCTACGCCCACCTCAGCCTTACCAGCGACCACGGTCACGACATGGTGGTGTTTGAGGGGTAGGGAACCGGCTTGAATGTGCGAAAACCTGTTCGGCCAGGGCCGGACTTACGTCAGGTGGCGGCCGCCATCGACGGCGAGCACCTGCCCGGTGCAGTAGTAGCCATCGCGTACGAAGAAGAGGACCGCCCGGGCGGCATCCTGCGGGGTGCCGGCGCGGGCCAGGGGCACACGTTCCAAGTATTTGCGGCGCTGGGCGGCGGTGTAGGAGGGGGCCCAAGCCACCACCCCGGGCGCGATGGCATTGACGGTGATGCGCGGGGCCAGTTCCCGGGCCAGCGACATCGTGATACCCCACAGGGCCGCCTTGGCCGCGTTGTACGCCACGAACCCCGGGCGGTGCTGCCTTAAGGCATGCAGGTCCAGAAGGTTGACGATCCGGCCCAGCGACGCCGGCTGATGCACCTGGGCGTGGGCGGCCAGCAGGGGGGCGAGCTTCTGGCTCAGCAGCAGGGCCGCCCGGGCGTTGACCGCCATGGCGACATCAAAATCCGCGGCCGTCAGGCGGGTCAGCGGGGTCGGTTCATAGGAAGATGCGTTGTTCACCAGCACATCGAGGCGTCCCAGGCGGTGGACGATCGCCTGATGCACTTTCGAAGCTGCGTGCGGGCTGGACAGATTGACGCGGATGGCCAGGGCCTTGCGGCCCAGGGCTTCGATGGCCTGGATTGTCTCGTGGGCCGCCCGGGTTTGACTTCGCCAGGTGATGGCCACGTTCATGCCGGCCCGGGCCAGAGTCAGGGCAATTTCGCGGCCGACGCGCTGGCTGCCGCCGGTGACCAGGGCGACTTGGCCCGCCAAGGAACAAGCGTCGAGGCTGCCGGGCAGGCCCGCCCCTGAACCAGCAATAGGATTGGTGGGCAGGCCCTCCAGAGGGTCATGGCCGGCCGGGGGTTGGGGGGCGCCGTGGCGGACCGGGCGGGGGTTCCGGGGGCGAAGGCGATTCCGGGGGCGGGGGCGTTTCATCGTCGGGGGAGTCCTGTTCCGGCTCATCGGGGCCGGGCTGGTGCGGACCGGCCCAGGGGCCGGGGCTCAGCGGCACATCGTCATCGGTGCGGGTCTGGTCATAACGATCCACCAGCCGCCGGCCGGATTCCTGCCACAGATCCGGCATGGTCGACCGGTTGCGCCGGGATCGGTGCCGATCATTGAAGCGCCGCCATGCCACCATCACGCCCGTGAGCACGAGCAGGCCCAGGAGTCCGATGGCGGCGATCAGCACAATCAAGCCATAGGCCGTCGCCTGCCTGTCCAGGACTGCCAGCATGAGGCCATTGTAACCCGCCCGGAGCCGATCGGACCGGCCGGCCTGGCCGGCCGGTCCGGCAGCCCGGGGCGGGAGTCGATTATGATGGAGTTCCGGAAAGGTGATGGACATGGACAAGATGACCGGCGCAGCGGTGCTGGGGCGGAACGTTGAGGCGGCCGTGGCCACGTTGCAGGCGGTTACGGGCCTGGGGGCCGCGGTGGATCGGGCCGCCCAGGTGGTGGTGGCGAGTCTGAAGGCGGGGGGCAAGGTTCTGCTGTGCGGCAATGGCGGCAGTGCGGCCGAGGCCTCGCATCTGGCGGGGGAGTTGATCGGCCGGTACCGGCAGGCGCGTCGGCCGTATGCCTGCGTTTGTCTGCCCGACTCCCCGGGCGTGATGACCTGCATCGCCAACGATTTCAGTTACAACGAGGTGTTTGCCCGGCAGGTCGCGGCCCTGGCCCGGCGGGGGGATGTGCTGATCGTATTCACCTCCAGCGGCGCCAGCGCCAACATTGCCGCGGCTCTGGAGGCGGGGCGGACGGCCGGGGCGGCCAGCATCGCCTTTTTAGGCAAGTCGGGGGGGCTGTGCAAGGACAAGGCGACGGTGGAACTGCTGGTGCCGGGCCAGGCGACGGCCCGGATTCAGGAGGCCCACCAAGTGCTGCTGCATACCTTGTGCGATCTGGTGGAGCAGGGCATGGGGGATGCGGCGGCTTGAGCAGGGGATCCTGAGGTAGATTGTCCGCCGGGCACAGTACGCCCCAGCGGTCGGGTGCAACGAACAGACAGGGGCTTATCCATGAAAATACAGATACCGGACCAACTGAAATCGGCGGTGCCACAGACGCTATTCGGCCGGGTGCTGGCGGCGACGCCGGTGATCATGGCGGTGGTGGCGACACTGCTGGCGGGGCTGGCTTCCAGCGAGATGACCAAGGCCCAGTACCAGCGGGCCCTGGCGGCGCAGCAGCAGTCCAAGGCCGGCGATCAGTGGAGTTTTTTTCAGGCCAAGCGTATGCGAGGGGCCTTCCAGAGCAACACGGCGGAACTGATGCAGTCGCTGACGCCGGTGCGGCCAGTGGGGCCGGCGGCCCTGACGGCCTGGGCCCAGGGCCAACCGGGCCTGAGCCAGCGACTCGAATCGCCGCAGGGGCAGCAGGCGATGAAGTACCTGGAACACGGGCAGGTGCCGCCCATCCCGGCCGGGGTGGCTCTGGACCCCAAGATCCAGGCGGCGCTACGCGGGGTGGAGACGATGGCGCCGGACACCGAGATGGAAAAACTGATGGCCCCGGTGAGCAACCAGATGCTGGATCAGGCCCTGGTGGCGGCAGGGGACCGCGTGGAGGCTTTCGACCGGGAGACGAGTCCGGTGAATGCGGTCATCGACCATATCTATTCCCTGCTGCGGCAGTCGTCGGGCGCCGGGGGGGGCAGCGCCAGCGGCCCTTCCCTGGTGCGGGATTTTGCGGTGGCGCGCATGCGTTACACGGCCGTCCGGTACGAGGCGGAAGCGCGGCTGAACCAGGCGATTGCGAACATTTACGAGTTGCAGGTGCGCAAGAGCAATTTTGAGGCCCAGCGGCACCTGGAGCGCAGCCAGCGATTCTTCTTCGGCATGCTGGCGGCCCAGTTGGGGGTGATCGTGGCCACGCTGGCCATGGCGGCGCGGCAGCGGAACCTGCTGTGGTCGCTGGCCGCCTTCGCCGGGCTGCTGGCGGTGGCGTTTGCGATTTACGTATACCTGTACGTCTGATGGGGCAAGGGGTGCGGAGGGGTACTGTGCCCCGGCCGTCAACGAGCCGCGACCGCCAGGACGTGGTGTTTGGTGGCGCCGGTGATCCAGGAAGACCGCTTCCTTCCGGTCGCGGCTGGTACAGGCGTTCACCGCAGGGCCGGGGCGGCTTTATTTGAGTTTGTCGGCCAGCATCTGGCGGACGACTTGGGCGTTGGCCTGGCCCTTGGACAGTTTCATGACCTGGCCGACCAGAGCCCCGATGGCGGCCGCCTTGCCGCCCTTGATGTCGTTGACGGCTTTGCTGTTCCGGGGGTCGCTGAGGACCTGGTCCACCAGTGTTTCGATGGCGCCGCTGTCGCTGACCTGGATCAGGCCGTGCTTGCGGGCCAGATCGGGGGCCGCGGCCGAGGGTTCGGCCGCACACGCTTGAAGCAGGCGGTCGGTGCTGCCCGAGCCGACCTGGCCGGTGGCCAGGAGGTCGATCGTCTCCTTGACCTGGACCGGGCGCAGGCCCAGATCGGCGGCGGACCGGTTTTGGGCGTTGGCCAGTTTGGCCAGGTTGTTCAAGAGCAGGGCGGCGGCCCGTTTGGGATCGGTACCGATGGCCACGATCTCGTCGAAGAAGGCGGCGGTGCGTGGTTCGCCCAGGATGATGTCGGCGTCGCGCGGGGACAGGCCCAGGGTCTGGGTGTAGCGCTGGCGCTTGGCCCGGGGCAGTTCGGGCAGGGAGGCCTGCACGCGGGCCAGCCAGGCCTCATCGACGACCACGGGCACCAGATCGGGATCGGGGAAATAGCGGTAGTCGTGGGCATCTTCCTTCTCGCGCTGGAGGAAGGTGGTCCCGCTGGCATCGTCCCACCCGCGGGTGCTTTTGGCCCCCGGAGCCATCACCTTTCCGGTCTCCAGCCATTCGTCGATCTGGCGCTGGTACTCATATTCCACCGCGCCCTGCACGGCCTTGAAGCTGTTGAGGTTTTTGATCTCGACGATGGGGGTCTTATAGGTCTGGCCGCCGCGTTGGATGACCACGTTGATATTGGGCTCGAAGCGCATGTGGCCCTTCTGCATGATGCCCTCGGTAACGCCCAGGGTGCGGCACAGGTCGCGCAGGCACTGGGCGAAGGCCACGCATTCGCCGGCCGTGCTGAAGTCGGGATAGGTGACGATCTCCAGGAGCGGGGTGCCGGCGCGGTTGAGGTCCACGATCGAGTGGTCGATGGGCAGGCCTCCGGGGGCCTCATGCAGGAGTTTGCCGGCGTCTTCCTCCAGATGGGCGCGGAGGATGCGGATGCGCTTGCCGGGGCCCGCGGGGTCGTCGGTCAGCGGCACCTCGAGCCAGCCCTCCGAACACAGCGGCTGGTCGTACTGGCTGATCTGGTAATTCTTGGGCAGGTCGGGGTAGTAGTAGTTCTTGCGGTCCCACTTCGTGAACGGCGCGATCTCGGCGTGGAGCGCCACGGCCGTGCGCAGGGCCAGCTCGAACGCCTTGCGGTTCATCGTCGGCAGCGTGCCGGGCAGGCCGAGCGAGACGGGGTCGGTCTGGGTGTTCGGGGGCAGGCCGAAATCCGTGCCCGACCAGGAGAACATCTTGCTCTCGGTCGTGAGCTGCACGTGCACTTCCAGGCCGATGACGATCGTGGGGTCCATGGGCTCCTCCAGCCGGCACGCGGGCAGTCGGGGGCGAGGGTTCGGGGCGCGGCGCGTGGAATCAGGGGGGTGGCGCGGGGATCGAGACGAGGATGCGATCGACGCGGTTGCCGTCCATGTCGACGACCTCGAACCGCCGGCCGCCCCAGTCGAAATGCT
>JAJXSS010000251.1 GCA_021784455.1 Planctomycetota bacterium | reverse complement strand
GGAATCACAGGCGAGGTGCCTGTGCCATCCAGCCTCCTTACATCATCCCCCCGCCGCGGATCCGCGGGCCCTTGCCGCTGCCGCCGGAACTCAGGAAGCCCTGGTAATTGCGCATCATGAGGTTGGCTTCAATCCGCTGCACGAAATCCAGCATCACGCTCACCACGATCAGCACACCCGTGCCCCCCAGGAACTGGGTGATCATGAAGGGAATGTTCATGGCCGTGGAAACGATCGTCGGGATGATGGCGATGATCGACAGGAAGCCGGCACCCACGTAGGTGATGCGCTCCATGACCACCTCCAGGTATTCCGCCGTCCGCGGGCCAGGCCGCAGACCGGGAATGAAGCTGCCGTGGTCGCGGAGCTGCGTGGCGACCTCCTTGGGCTGAAACTGGACGGTGGTCCAGAAGTAGGCGAAGAAATAGATCATGCCGACGTAGAAGACAATGTATAAATAGCCTTGACTACGGAAGTTGCGGTCAAAGAAGAAGACGCTGTCCGTCAGCCAGGTCGGCCAGGAACCGAGGTTGGCGTTGGCGGCCGAAGACAGCCAACCCAGAAGGATGGAGGGAAACAGCATCAGCGCGCTGGCGAAGATGATGGGCATCACGCCGCCGTGGTTGACGCGCAGGGGCAGATAGGTCTTCTGCCCGCCATAGACGCGCCGGCCGCGGGTGTGCTTGGCCTGCTGGATGGGGATGCGCCGCTGGCCCTGGGTGATGACGATGGCCCCGGCCACCACGAAGATGAACGAGGCCGTCAGGAAGATCACCGTATCGATGCCGAATTTGCCGGGCCCGCCCTGAACGTCGAAGTTCTCGGCGACCGTGGTGACGGCCCCGGGCATGCGGTGGATGATGCCCGCCGTGATGATCAAAGACGCGCCGTTGCCGATGCCGTACTTGTCGATCTGCTCGCCCACCCACATGAGGAACACGCCGCCGGCGGTCAGACCCGTCAGGCCGCAGATCAGGAACAGAATCAGCCCCGAGCCGGTCGTATAGGCCGGCTCCACCAGGTTCTGGGACTGCATGACCCGCAGCCAGAAACCGCCCTGCACCAGGCACAGCCCCACGGTGATGTAGCGGGTCCACTCGATGATCTTCTGCTGGCCGGCCGGGCCTTCCTTCTGCAGGGCCTGCAGGGAGGGCACCACGGTGGTGAGAAGCTGCAGGATGATGGAGGCCGAAATATAGGGCATGATGCCCAGGCCGAAGATCGTGGACTGGCTGAGCGAACCCCCGGTAAAGATCCCCACGAACTGCAGGACGTTGCCGAAGGCGCTGCTGTTGAGGTTGCTGGCGAACTTCTCCAACATGGCCTGGTTCACCGCCGGCAGGGGAATAAAGAAGCCGATGCGGTAGATGGCGATCATGGCCAGCGTGAACAGGAGCTTGTTGCGCAGCTCCTTGACACGCCACATGTTGAGAAAGGCTTGGAACATGGGAAGAATTTTCGATTTTGGATTTTCGATTTTCGATTGAGCGATTCGCCCCCGCACTGTACCGCCAGCGGAGGCAAAGCGAAAATCGGCGATCGAAAATCGAAAATTACGCCGCCACCGTCGCCTTGCCGCCGGCCTTTTCAATCTTGGCCTTGGCGGCCGCGGAAAAGGCGTGGGCGGTGATGTTGAGTTTCTTGGTCAATTCGCCTTCGGCCAGCACCTTCACCGGCCGCTTGACATCGGGCAGCAGGCCCATCTTGACCATCAGGTCGGGATTGACCTCCGCCCCGTCTGCGAAGCGGGCCTGCAGGGCCTTGAGGTTGACCGGGGCGTATTCCACGCGGAACGCCGCGTTGGAAAAGCCGCGTTTGGGGATGCGGCGGAACCAGGGGGTCTGGCCGCCTTCGCGGGCCGGGTTGATCGAACCGGACCACCCCGAGCGCGAACCGGCGCCCTTGGTACCCCGGCCGGAGGTCTTGCCATGGCCGGAACTGATGCCGCGGCCCAGACGCTTGCGGTCCTTATAGCGCCCGGCTTTGGATGTAATTTCGTGAATCATCATGGCTGTCAACTCTCCTAACAAGCCGCGTGCGTAAGCAGGCGGTCTGGTGGGATCTTCGCAGGACGAAGGCCGCTCCCGGACGGTCGCGGCTCGTTCAGGCGGGTTTCTCCGGAGCGGGGGCGGGGGCGGCAGCGGCCGCCGGCGCCTCGGGCTTGGCTTCGCTGGCCGCAGCCGCCGGAGCTGCCGCCGCCGGGGCTTCTTCGGTGCGGCGCCCCCCGCCGCCACGCCGGCCGCGTCCGCCCTTCTCCTTGGCCACCTTGCTCACCGGGCCCTTGGGCCCGCGTTTGGAGGCGTCGTCGGTCACCTTCGGAGCGTAGCGGCGCCCCTTCTCCAGCAGTTCCTCCACGGTCGAACTGGCCAACTCCACGCCACGCAGGCGGGCGAAATGCTCGCGACTGCGCATCATGGTCAGGGCGTTGAAGGTCGCCATGGTCAAGTTGATCTTGTTGGTTGAGCCGTAGGCCTTGGTCAGGGCATCATGCACACCGGCCATTTCCAGCACGGCCCGCACGGTGCCCCCGGCCACGACGCCGGTTCCGGCGGCCGCGGGGATCAGGCGCACGATCGAGGAGTCGCTGCGCCCCTCCACGGGATGGGGGAACGTGCCTTCCTGAAGCACCACGTTCACCAGGTGCTTGCGGGCGTCGCGCTGGGCCTTTTCAATGGCCTGCGGCACCCCGGGGGCCTTGGCGTAGCCGATGCCCACCTTCCCATGCCGGTCGCCGACGACCACGAGCGCAGAAAAGCTCATGCGCCGGCCGCCTTTGACGGTGGTGGAGGTACGGTTGATCCACACCGTGGTGGATTCCAGGTCCTGCGAACTCTCGTGGCTGGCGATGGTCTCTGCCATGGTATTTCCTCAGAACTTCAATCCGGCCTCGCGGGCGGCATCGGCCAGGGCTTTGAGCCGGCCGTGATAACGGAATCCGTTGCGGTCGAACACAACCGAGGCGACGCCCGCGGCCTTGGCCTTCTCGGCGATCGCCTGGCCCACTTCCTTGGCGGCTGCGGCGTTGCCCCCCTGCTTCAGGTGCAGGCTCCGGGTGCTGGCCGAGGCAAGGGTCTTGCCTGCCAGGTCGTCGATCACCTGGGCATAAACGTGTTTGAGACTGCGGTAGACCGACAAGCGCGGGCACTCGGCCGTGCCCAGCACCCTCTTGCGGATGCGCAGCTTGCGGCGCTGCCGGCGTACCTGTTTGACGAGTGTTGCATTCATGGTCGTATTTCCCGAAGCGGCCCGCACGGGCCGCGATCGTCAGGACGCGGTCTGGCCGCGACCTCAGGCCGAAGCGCCTCCGGCAAAAGCCTTGCCCTGCTTGCGCTTGATGACCTCATTCACGTACTTGATGCCCTTGCCGTTGTACGGTTCCGGCGGGCGCTGGGCCCGGATCACGGCCGCCAGATGCCCCACGGCCTGGATGTCCGGTCCGGACACCTTGATCTTCATCTGGGCCACTTCCACCTTCACGCCCTGGGGGATCGCCACCACCTTGGGATCGGCGTAGCCCACGTTGAGCACCAGTTTGGGGCCCTGCACCGCGGCCGTCCAACCGACGCCCACGATCTCCAGTTCCTTCATGAAGCCCTTGGTCACGCCCTCAACCATATTGGCGATGATGGCGCGGGTGGTGCCGTGCAGAGCCCGGGCGGTACGGTCATCACCCCGCCGTTCCACGAGGATCTGCCTGGCCTTGTCATCCACCTTGACGCTGACCTCGGGTTTGAACTGGAAGGACAACTTGCTCTTGCCGCCATCCACCGTGATGGTCTGGCCGGAGACGGCCACCTTCACGTTGGCGGGCAGAGCGACGGGTAGTTTTCCGATTCTCGACATTGCTGGCGTTCCTTGGTTTCGCGGCACCGGAAGGGGCCGGGCCGGGCAACCGCGTCAGAGTTTATTCCACATCGCAGAGCAGTTCGCCGCCGACCTTCTGCGCCCGGGCCTGACGGTCGGACAGCACGCCCCGCGGGGTGCTGACGATCGAGATGCCCAGACCGGCCAGGGGCCGGGGCATGTCGGCCACGCCCACGTAGACGCGGCGGCCGGGCTTGGAGCGCCGGACCATCTGGTGGAAGATCGGTTCGCCCTTGGGGCCGTAGCGCAGCTCGACGCGCAAAATGCCCTGGCGGCCGTCGCCAATCACGGCGAAGTCGTTGATATAGCCTTCGTCCTTGAGGACCTTGGCGATGCCCTGGCAGATATTGCTGTTGCGGCAATCGACCCGCTCCGCTTTGATGCGGGCGCCGTTGCGAATCCGCGTCAGCATATCACCGATGGTGTCGTTAAAGGACATTCGACGCTCTCCTGCCGGCCGCAGCCGGAGCCTTTCACTTGCAGTTACGGGGAGCCGGGCGCTGCCCACCGCCCCAGCGGGCGGCCGGGCCAGGGGCCGGCGGCTCCCTGCTTACCAGGACGCCTTGCGCATGCCGGGAATCTTGCCTTCCAGGGCCAGCTTCCGCAGCATGATGCGCGAGACCTTGAACTTGCGGTACACGCCGCGGGTGCGGCCGGTCAGCGCGCACATCTCGCGGAAACGGGTGGGGCTGGCATCACGCGGCAGCTTCTGCAGCCCCGCGTAGTCACCGGCCTTCTTCAGGGCCAGGCGCCGCTCGCGGTACTTGGCCACCGTGCGGCTGATCCGGGCCATGCGCGTCTTGGTGGATTTAGTGGACATAGTCAGTTCTTCTTGTTCAGGTCCTCGGGTTTGGCAAAGGGCACGCCCAGTTCCTTGAGCACGAACAGGCTCTTGGCCTTGTCCGAGTTGCGGAACACGAAGGTAATGTGCATGCCGTGGGTGAATTCCGCCTCGGCCATGTTGACTTCCGGGAACAGGCCCTGCTCGGTCACGCCGAAGGAGTAGCTGCCGCCGGCATCGAAGCTGCTGGGGTTCAGGCCGCGGAAGTCCTTGATGCGCGGGATAGCCAGGTTGATCAGCCGGTCGATGAACTCCCACATGCGCTGCCCCCGCAGCGTCACCATGGCCCCGATCTCGTAGCCGGCCCGCAACTTGAAGTTGGCCACCGACTTGCGGGCCACGCACATCACGGGCTTCTGGCCCGTGATCACGGTCAGGTCCTGCACCACCTGCTGCTTGGCCTTGGGATTGAGCTTGGTGCCTTCCAACTGCTTGCCCAGCCCCACGTTCAGGATCACCTTGTCAATCCGCGGCAGGGCCATGCGGTTCTGGATGCCGAATTCCTGGCCCACCTTGGCCGCCACCGCGGCGCGGAATTTATCGCGCAGGCGCGGGGGCTGGGCCGGCGGACGGGGCGTGGCGTCCTCGGCCTTCTTGGCCTTGGGTTCGCCGCCCTTGGCCCCTTTGCCCTGGGGCCTGCCCTTGCCGCCTTCTTTGGCCTGTTTGGGGCCTTTGCCCTGCTTTTCGGCCGGGCCCTCTTGGGGAACCTGGGCGGCCGCGTCGACGGGCTTGGTCTCTTCCGGGTTGTTCGATTTCTCGCTCATGGCTTGCACCACTGACTAAGCGTTCGGCACGCCCTTACTCGGCCGCCGAACGCAGTTCCGCACCGATCGTCTGACCGCCCTTGACCGCCACCCGCAGCTTCGAGCCGTCCGGCTTGGACGTGAAGCGCACACGCGTGGGCTTGCCGTCCACCACGGGCAGCACGTTGGAGATGTCCAGAGGCATCTCTTTCTCGATCACGCCACCCTGAGGGTTCTTCTGGTTGGGCTTGACATGGCGGCGGGCCGTATTCAGTCCTTCCACCACCACCTGGCGCTGCTTGGGCAGCACGCGCAGCACCTTGCCGGTACGCCCGCGCTCGGCACCGCTAATCACGCTGACCAGGTCGCCTTTTCGTACATGTTGAGGCATGGCTCTTGTTCCGTTCTTCCCCCTCCCCCCGTCGGTGGGGAGAGGCCGGGTCGGGGGTCTTCCCATTTCAACCCGGAACTCTAAACCCTTGCTCAGACCACCTCGGCCGCCAGCGACACGATCTTCAGGTAGTTCCGCTCGCGCAGCTCACGGGCCACGGCCCCGAAGATGCGCGTGCCCTTGGGGTTGCCTTCATCGTCGATGATCACCACCGCGTTGCGGTCAAAGCGGACGTAGGAGCCGTCGGCGCGCCGCACGGGGTACTTGGTGCGCACCACCACGGCCTTAACCACCTGCCCGGTCTTGACGTCGCCGGTAGGCAGGGCCTTTTTGATGGCGCAGACCACCTTGTCGCCGACGGTGGCCGTGCGGCGCGTGAAGCGCCCCTTGGCCGTCGAACTCTTGAGCACGTTGATCACCAGGGCCTGGCGGGCCCCGGTGTTGTCGGCAACATCGACTTTGCTTTCCGGTTGAATCATGGCTCGGTCTCGCAGGGCACACCCTTGCGGGGGGCGTGCCTCTTCATCGGGCGGGTCCCTGACAAGAAAACTGGCCAGCGTCACCCATGCCTACGCATTGGTCGCGACTTCCTTCACGTGCTCCAGGGCCACCGGGGCCGCTTCCACCACGCGCACCAGCCGCCAGCTCTTGGTCTTGGAGATCGGCCGGCACTGGGCGATTTCCACGCGGTCGCCCTTCTTCGAGGCATTGCCCTCGTCGTGCACCTGGTATTTGGTGTGCCGGTGCAGGTACTTGCCGTACTTGGGGTGCCGGACCTGATAGTTCACCGAAACGCTGCGCGTCTTGGCGCGCTTGTCGCTGACCACCGTTCCGATCAGGGTGCCGGTCAGGTGGCGCTGGGGCTGCTGAGGCTGGGTCGTGGGCGTGGTCATGGATTCAGGCTCCCGCCTTGATCGTCTTGGTCTGACGCTGCTTGATTTCGGTCAGGATACGGGCCACATCATGCTTCATCTGGGAAACCTGGTGCGGCGCTTCGAGCTTCTGGGTCACGGACTGGGCCTTGAGCTCGAAGAGCTTCTTGCGCAGGCGCTGCAGTTCGACGGGCAGCTCCTGATCGCTCATCTTGTGTATTTCGGCGGCTTTCATGGGGAGTCTCGGGTATCGGGTCTGGAGTTTCTCGTCTAGGC
>JAJXSS010000250.1 GCA_021784455.1 Planctomycetota bacterium | reverse complement strand
AAGGCGACTTTCATGCGGCACAAATCACACGTGGGCCTTTCCCTGCTGGGGGTCACCGCGGTGGCCATCGGGCTGGGGGCCGGCGCGGCCTCAGCAGTCACCACGGGCTTCAATCAAACCGGCGCTGGGCCATACGACTACAACGACACCGCCAACTGGGTCGGCGGAACCATCAATGGCATCTGGGACAGCTCGCTGACGCTCATAACCAACCAGACCGTGCAAACAGGAGTTACCCCGCCGTCGACGGGCCTCTCGTTTGCCTACGCAGGGGGCTTCAGCCTTACCCTGCAAGCCAAGACCAGCCCGCAAACCTTCTACCTCCCGTCCGGTGCGGGAATTACTGACCTTGTCGGGAATTACAAGATGGTGACCATCGGTGGAAGCGGCAATGCCGCCCTGAATATTGACCTGGGGGGTGGGACGCAAACCATCACTCTGGGCACCAACTCCAACTTAACCCTGTCGAACGTCGTGTCGAACGGGGGCCTGAGTGTGGCGGCGGCGGGTGGCAGCCTCTTCACCCTAAACGGGCTGAACACCTACACCGGCACGACGACCATCGGAGCCAACGTCACCCTCACTGCCGGTAACCTGGCCAATGGTGGAATCGCCAGCTCTTTGGGCGCCTCGAGTAATGCCGCCGGCAACCTGGTTATCAATGACAGCAGCACACTCTCCATCGCGGCTAACGGAACCACCGATCGCCTGTTCACGATAGGGAAAACGACCGGCGCCATGACCGCTAATGTGGCGCTCAAGGGCACCGCCTACACTGTCACCTTCAGCAACACCGGCGCGATCGCGTTCGGTACCCCTAACATCACCCCCAATCTAAATTTCTCGGTGATAGGCGCCAGCGCCACCAGCGGCTCTTTCCTCACTTTTGATCCGCTGATTAAGAACAATGGAACCGCAAGCACTAACGTGGGCATTCAGGTCCCCACCACGAGTGCCACGAGCAGTGCCGTCAGCACCGTTCTACTGGCCAACACCGGCAACACCTACACGGGGACGACCAGCATGCAATACGGCAATAACGGCACGCTGCAAGTCACCAAGCTGGCCGATGGCGGCCTTGCCAGCAGCATCGGCGCCTCCACCAACGCCGCGGGCAACCTCAATTTCTACGGAGGCAACACGTTGGAGTACATCGGAACCGGTGACTCCACCAATCGTAACTACACCGTTAACTACTATGTAGGCACCTATGGGAGCAGCCCTAATTACACCCCGTTCTACGGAGATACCTTCACCATCAATGCTTCCGGCACCGGCGCGCTGGTGATGAGCGGGACGCAAGCGGCGGCCCTCACCGCTGCCAGCCATGGTTTTAGCCCCACCATCAGCGGCATGATCCTTGATGGTTCCAGTGCTCCTGGTCTGGTCAACCAGTACAACGGTGTCATCAACAACCCGACCGTGAGTTCGACGGTTTACCCCTACGCTGTGACCAAATCGGGGACCAACACCTGGGCCCTGGGCGGTGTGAACCAGTACACCGGAGCTACGGCCGTCACCGAGGGCACCTTGCTGGTAAACGGCTCGCTGAACTCGGCCAGTGCGGTCACCGTGGCCGCCGGCGCGACCTTAGGTGGCAGCGGCACAGTAGGTGGCAGCGTGGCGCTCAGTGGCATCCTGCAGCCGGGCCTCTACTCGGCCGGTGGCACCTCGACCCTGACGGTCGGCAGCCTCTTGGCTGCGGCCGGTTCCACCACCAATATCAATGTCGGCGGAACGGCCAGCGGACAGTATGACAGTGTCACCGTCAGCGCCAGTGGCGGGCTGACCTACGGCGGCACGATGGACATCAGCACCATCAACAGCTTCAGTTTCGCCCCCGGCCAGACCTTCCAGCTCTTCACGCTCACCGGTGGCTACAGCGGCGACTTCAGCGCCGTGAACGTGGCCGGCCTGGGCCTGGCCGAAGCCACCCCCGGCAGCGGCATCTGGTCCGCTGCCAGCAACAACACCGCCTACACCTTTACCAACAGCACGGGCATCCTGGCGACCGCAGCGATCCCCGAGCCCGCCTCTCTGGCCCTCTTGGCCCTGGGCGGGCTGCTCATGGTGCCCCGCCGGCGGCGGCGCTAAAAACCTTCCTCCTCCTTCGCCGCTTTGCGCCTGACGGCGGAAGCGGCGTTTGCCGGCTATCAAAAGGATCAGCCCCATGTGCGACACCTACCGCACCAATCTGAACCCGAGACGCCGCCTGGGTCATGGTTTTCGAGTCCCAGGGAAATCGTCAACCATGATCCACGCCGCCATGGCGCTGGCCCTGGCGGCGCTGCTGGGGGGTGCCCCTTGGGCGCAGGCGAATCTAACGATTATTCCAACGTTTGACAGCACCATCACCGCCAACCCGAACGCCGCCTACTTTGAGAGCCAGATTAATGGCGCGATTGCGGCGGCGGAGAGCTACATCGCCAACCCGATTACGGTCAATATCGACTTTCAAGCCGTGACTCGGGGCCTGGGGTCAAACGTTACCTCGGGCTCACCATTGTCTTATTCCCAGTACCTTTCCGATCTGCACAATCAGCAAACCCTCTCGGCGTCTGATCGCAGCGCCCTGGCCTCGTTGCCGGCCGGGCCCAATGACCCGGTTCCGGGAAACACGAGCCAAAAGGTTAATCTGAGCTCGTCGCTTCTGCGGGCGCTGGGTGAACCCGCGGGCAACATTGGCGGCGGCTTTGACGGCACCATTTTTCTCAATCTGGACCTGATGATGCTGCCCGGTAACACCTCCGCCCAAAATGCGGGCCTATACAGTGCGCAATACGTGGTGGCGCATGAGATGGATGAGGTCTTGGGCAGCGGGGGAGGTGGCTCAAACCTCAATTATGCCAGCAACTATCCCGATGGGTTGGCACTCGATCCGGTCGGCACGCTCGACCTGTACCGTTACACCGCCGATGGCGTCAGGAGCTACACCACCAGCACCAGCGTCCGCCCCTATTTTTCGATTGATGGCGGTAAGACGAAACTGGTGTATTTCAACCAAAACACGACCGGGGATTACGGCGATTGGTACGGCACCACCCAGGTCCAAAATGCTTTCGGAATCCCCGGCAAATTGCTTTACTTGGGAACCAACGAGCTTACGGCACTGGATGTGGTCGGCTGGAACCTGGCTCCCGCGGAGATTCCCGAACCCTCCACCCTGGCGATATTCGGCGGAGCGCTGGGGTTGATCTTGCTGGCGCGCAAGCGACGTGCGTGCGCACGCATCGCGTCGGGCCCCGCGATGCCGCACAGCCTCGGTATGCAACGCACCAAGCCCAGCCCGTCACGCCGCCCCCGGCACGGCTTTACGTTGATCGAGCTGTTGGTGGTCATCAGCATCATTGCCCTGCTGATCTCCTTGCTGCTGCCGGCGCTTAGTGCCGCCCGCGCCGCGGCCCGCTCCATGCAGTGCCAGACCAACCTGCACCAGATCGGCCTGGCCCAGGTGAACTATGCCACGGACAACAACGGCTACGTCGCCCCGTGTTTCTGGGGCAATAACGGCGGCACGGGTGGCCCCCCGGACTATCCCAGCTACTGGGCCGCCACCTCATCCGACGCCATCCTCTTGGGCCAGTACACCGACCCCCAGAACGGATCGGTGTACACCAAGAACGTGCAGGTGAATGGCACGGTGCCCACCACCGACCGCAACTCGGTCTGGCTGTGCCCCGAGGACATGCCCCGGCACCTGTCCGGCGCGGGCTTCGTCGTCAGCTACGCCGAAAGCCTGGTGACTTATCCGTACTACCCGTTTCCTGTCAATGGGGTCATCACCTGGCGGCCACCGCTCTGGCGGGTGTCGGATGCCTATTCCCCATCCCGGCTGCTGTCCTTCCTGGACAGTTCCACCAGCCGCTTCAACCCTGGAGCCTGGTACAACGCCACCGTGCCACCGGCGCTGCTGGGCAACCTGCAGGGCCAAGCCAACAACTGGAGCGCGGGCACTCCGGGAAGCTGGTACAACCACACCATCCGCCACCCCAACAACAGTACGAATCTTTCCTTCCTTGATGGCCACGTGCAAACCGTGCCCAACACGCTGTCGGGCGGCTATCTCTCCCTGCTGCCGGCGCTGCAGCAGGGGGTGTTCGTGGTGAACCTGAACGACCGCTAGCCTGATCCCCATTCCGGCCGACTTGTTGCGGGGGCGTGTTGCGGGGGGTGGATTCCGGGGGTGGATGGTGTCCCGATTCCCCACAACGGATGAGCCAGTGGTGACTGTCGGCCCGCCTGGGGGGCGCGGGCGACGCAAGGGTTGTGGTATCGCCGGTGGGCGAGGATGCGATCAGGCCCGCGGTCCGGGGAGCAGGGGCAAAATCGGGACTTCCTAACGGACGTTACCTCCCCAAGGAGTGTCTTATGAACCGTGTGCGTCTTTTGGCCGCCGTGTCGGTGTTGTGCGCCGCCTGTTCAGTGGTCCACGCTCAAGCCCTGTCGGTGTTTACCCAGGGATCGACGCTGAGGATCATCGCCCCCGATGGCCAGCCGGTGCTGTCGCTGCTGCCGCTGGTGTGGGGGCCCAAGTGGAGCTGGACCTGGATGAAGGGCCAGTTTACGCCGCAGGGTGACGCAGCGCAGGCGGAACTGGCGGGGAACATCTCCGCCAGCGGGGCCCCGGTGCGCTACCTGATCAACCTCACGCCACAAGGCGCCCGGACCCTGAAGGTGGATATGACGTTCGACGTGAGTCGGGCGACCGATCTGACGCTGGCGGTTCTCGACATTCAGGCGGCAGACACCTTCCACGGGACCGGCCGGGCCACGATCCAGGACGCCTCGGGCGCGCGCGTGGTGAATGTGCCGTTTGCCCGCGGCCAACTTTCCCCCGACGCACAGCGCCTGGACCTGCGCGATGCCCAGGGCCGGACCTACACCTTCCAATTCGCCCAGCCCACGCCCCTGGCGGCCGATGGAGATGCCCGCATCGTGCTGGCCCAGAACCATGTGGCCGCCGGTACGCAGACACACCTGACGATGACGGTGGAACTACCTCAGGATGCCCATTTCTACCTGAACCCCAAGAACGTGCCCATGCCTGCGGACTGGAGCAACTGGTTCGTGTGGAAGGGCACGGGCGACGCCTCGGGGCCCAGCGTGATCGACATGACCCGTTGGCTGGATGCCCCGGCGGGCAAATACGGCCGGATAACGGCCCGGGGCGACCAGTTGATCTACCACGGCCAGCCCATCAAGTTGTGGGGCATCAACGCCGCCTATGGCCATTGCTTCCCCACACATGCCATGGCCCGGCAGAACGCCCGGATGGACGCCCGCTACGGCATCAACGCGGTGCGCTTCCACAAGTTCGCCGATGGCTTTGCCTGGCAGGGGGCCCTGAGCAAGACCAGCTTCGACCAGTACGACCCCAAACGCCTGGACGATATGGACTACTTCGTCGATCAGCTCAAGCAGCGCGGCATCTACGTGGAATTTTCGGCCAACTTCGGCCGGGTCCGCGTGGGCCCCGACGATGCGGCCAAAGTCCCCTTCGTCAATGAACTGCCCGCCAGCGGCGCGGGCTGGCACGATGCCACCCAGGGCGCGATGTGGTTCAGCAAGTCCCTGCAGGACCTGCAGATCGGCCAGATCGTCAACCTGCTCAACCATACGAACCCCTTTACCCACCTGCGCTACGCCGACGATCCGACGGTGTTCTGCATCGAAATGGTGAACGAGAACGACATCTTTTTCTTCACCACCCTGCCGGCAATGCAGCGCTTCCCCGCGATCAAACAGCGGTCTGGCCAGGCCTTCTGCGCCTGGCTGAAGAAAAAATACCCCGATGAAAAAGCGCTGCTGGCGGCCTGGGGGCCCGGCTCGCTCAACTGCTTCAAGGGCGAAGGGATGACGGGGGAAAGCTGGGACCAGGGCGAGATCTACCCCGTCGGTAATCCGTGGTTCTACGACCCGGTCCAGTTGGCGGGTCCGATGAAACCGCGCCGCCAGCGCCTGCTGGATACCCTGCACTTCCTGTACGACCAGCAGAACGCCTTTTACCAGCGCTACGCGGCGGCGATCCGGGCCACCGGCTATCAGGGGTTGCTGGTAGGCTCGAACTGGCAGGCCGGCCAGGGCCTGGGACACTTCCTCAACCTCGCCTCGGATGCCCAGATCGGCGTGATCGACCGGCACAACTACTTCACCGGCACGAGCTCCATGCTGGCCAACCCCGGCGGTGGCATGCTCAGCGCGGGCATGGACCAGGTGAACGACCGGCCCTTCATGCTCTCGGAGTGGATCCACGTCTTCCCCAACGAGTTCGGAGTGGAAGGACCGGCGATCATCGGGGCTTACGGCCTGGGCCTCAACGGCTGGGATGTCTCGTTCATTTTTGAGAACGGCGACGATGGGGTCTTCAGCCGCGCCCTGGGGCAACCCTTCGACGCGGCGGTGCCGCAGATCCTGGGTGTCTTCCCGGCCGTGGCCCGCCAGGTGCTGCGCGGGGATGTCCAGCAGTCGCAGCTTACTTTCACCCGCAACGTCAACGTGCCGTCCCTGCTTGAGGACAAGCTGGGCTTCGACGATCGCGTGCAACAGCAATCCGATGTCAAGCAGTTCAACTCGAAGACCATTCCCGCCGCGTCACTCGCCGTCGGCCGCGATGTAGTGGCCTTCACGCCCACCTTTGAGCCCACCCCCACCGCCAACCTCAGCGGCTACATCCACGATGGCCTGGTGCGTTCGGCCGATGGCCAGCTCGCCTGGCAGGCCGGTAAGTCTCCCCGCGATGGCTACATCACCATCAACACCCCCGGCACCCAGGCCGTGGTGGGCTTCGCCCAGGGCAAGACCATCGACCTCCAGAATGTCACCATCACCTCCCACACCCACTACGCCGCGATTTACGTCACGGCCCTGGACCGCACCGGGACCATCCCCACGGACAAGCACCTGCTGATCACCACCCTGGCCCGGGTACGCAATACAGGCATGAAGATGATCGCCGGCAACCTGATCGCCCCCGGCGGCCCGCCCATGCTGGTCGAGCCGGTGGCCGCGGATCTGA
>JAJXSS010000249.1 GCA_021784455.1 Planctomycetota bacterium | reverse complement strand
TGCGCAGGCTGCGCCGAAAGATGAAGGTGTGGCGGCAGGAAAGGAAGGGGTCGTCGGTGATCTCGATGTGCTTGGTGATCTTGCGGATCAGGGCCGGTCGGGTGGGGTCTTCCGATTCCAGACGCTGGGTGGTCTGCACATCGTAACCCAAGGCCACGCCCAGTTCGGGCTGGGCCTGTTCATCGCCCCAGATGGTTTCCACGGCGGCCAGATTGGCCTGGGTGACCCGGCCATACCGGTGACGGAAGGACTGCTCCACCTGGGCCAGCCCGATCTGCATGGCCCTCAGCCCGGCGCCCACCAGCACCACCAGCAGCAGGGCCCACAGAATGCGCCGCAGTCCTGTCAGCAGGGCCCCGCCCACGCCGGGAAACGGGCCCATCGTGTCCGCCAGCCGCGAGGGCGGAGGCGCCACCGTCGTCAGAAACAGGGTGGCCAGCGCTGCCCCCAGCACCAGCGCCAGCAAGGGTTCACGCGACAGCAATTCACCGGCCAGATTGGCCGTCCGACCTACAAAGTCCAGCATGACCGTCCCCGCAGATAAAAGGGCTCCGCCCTGAGTCGAGGGGATGATGGCGGCAACTCCGCGCGCCGATTGCGGAAGTATCGGCCGCCGCAGCCGCCGCTGATGAAAATCAGGCTTGGCCGGGGGCTACGCTAAATCTGCGCCGGCTGCCTGGTCGGCAAACCAGGTCAGTTCGCCGTCGGCCAGGTCCAGGCCGGTGATGGGGTAGGTCTGCGGATCTCGCCCCTGGGTGCGGATCTGAGCAGCAATCCGGTTCAGGGTGGCCCGCTTGGATTCCCCCGTGACCAGCACGGCCGCCTGCCGGGCAGCGTTCAGCAGGGGATAGGTCAGCGTCAATCGGTCCGGCGGGGTGACCTTGGGACCGGCGTTGATAGCCACGAGTTTCTGATGCTCCTGGAGGGCCGGCGAGCCGGGGAACAGGCTGGCGGTGTGCCCGTCGCCTCCCATGCCCAGCAGGATGAAATCCAGACGCGGCAGCTTGCGGCCTCCGACTTCCCCCGCCGCAACCTGTTGCCAAAGCTCGGCTTCGTAACGTCCGGCCGGGTCGGGGTCGAGCACCGGCATGGGGTGGCGCTGGCGTGTCTTGGCCGGCACGTGGTCGGCCAGCGTCTCGTGGATCATCTTCCAGTTCCGCTGTGGGTCATCTTCCGGCACGCGGCGTTCATCCACCTGCCAGAGGTGCGTGTATTCCCAGGGGATCGCCCGGAAGCGCAGGTCGATCACCAGGTGTACGAAGAACGGCTCGGGGGTTGAGCCACCCGACAGGGCCAGGTGAAAGACGCCCCGTGCCTGGATGGCCCGGAAGGCCGCGTTCATCAGCAGGGCCGCCAGGGCATCGTGCAGATCTTCCACGGTGGGGCGGATGCAGCAGGAGTCGAACAGGTCGCAGGCAGGCTGCTTCATGGGGAGGCTCAATCGTCGGCCGCGGGGGGCGATTCCCGGGCCGGGGGCGGGGCTGGCTCGTCGGGCGGTGCGACCGTGCGCACCACATCCCGGATGATAAACAGCGGCCGGCCCTTGCTTTGCTCGTACAGCCGGCCCAGGTATTCGCCCATGATTCCCAGCACGAACAACTGTACGCTGCCCAGCACCAGCACGGCCACGATGGTGCTGGTCCAGCCCTGAATCGTGCCGCCGACCGCCCAGTCCACCAGGGAATAGCCCAGGATCAGCAGCCCCAGCACCCCGGTCAGGAAGCCGATATAGCTCGCCAGGGCCAGAGGCTTGATGGAAAACGCCGTGACGGCATCCAGGGCCAGGCGGATCATGCGCCGCAGGGGGTACTTGGTGGAGCCGGCATAGCGCCGATCGCGGTCGTAGAGCAGCGGTTCCTGGCGGAAACCCACCCAGCTCACCATCCCGCGCATGAAGCGGTGCCGCTCGGGCATGGCCAACAGCACTTCCAGCACCCGGCGGCTGATGAGGCGGAAGTCCCCCGTATCCCGCGGGATCGGGGTGTCGGTCAGCCGCTCGATCAGGCGATAAAACGCGGCGGCGGTCATGAGCTTCATGGGGGTTTCGCCGTGCCGCTGGCGGCGCTGGCCGTAAACCACATCCACCCCCCGATCCATCAACTGCATCATCGCCTCGAGCAGTTCCGGGGGGTCCTGCAGGTCGGCGTCGATGATGAGAATGCGCCGGCCGCGGCACAGGGACAAGCCTGCCGTCAAGGCCAGTTGGTGGCCGTGATTGCGCGACAGGTCCACCAGCACCAGATGCGGGTCGCGCTGGGCCAGATCCCGCATCAGATCCCAGGTGCGGTCTTTGGAGCCATCATTGACCAGGATGATCTCGTACCCGCCCTTGAGCCCCGCGCACGCCGCGGCCAGGCGGCGGTGGAATTCGGGCAACACTTCCTGCTCGTTGAAACAGGGGGCCACAACGGAGAGCATCAAGTCAGGCATGATTGCGCTCAGAAGAAGGTCCGGAGCAACATAACCGGTCCCAATCACAAATTCCAAGACCCGATGACGAAAAAAGCAGAAAGCAGAAACAAGAACTGGCCGGCCCCGGGGCGCTTTTCTGTTTCTCTCATTGGTGCCATTTCCGGCCGGCACGGCTCAGAAGTTCATCCGCCGCCGCGGGCCCCCAGGAGCCGGCGGCATAGTTGGGCAGGTCGCTGGGGGCGGTGCCCGCCCAGGTGTCCAGCACGGGCTGGACCACGCGCCAGGCGCAATCGATCTCCTCGCGGTGCTTGAAGAGCGTCTGGTCGCCGCGCATGGCGTCCAGCAGGAGCGTGGCGTACGCCTCCACCGGCTGGGCGTGGAACTGCGCAGCGTAGTTGAAATCCATCACCACGGAACGGATATCCGCCGTGGAGTTGGTGGGCAGTCCCGGCACCTTGCCCTCGAAGCGCAGACGGATGCCCTCATCGGGCTGCACGTTGATCACGATCTGGTTGGGCTGCAGGTTGGCGCAGGCCACCTGGGCGCGGAACAGGCAGTGGGGGGTCGGCTTGAACTGAACGACGATCTCGGTGGTATTGCGGGCCAGGCGCTTGCCCGAGCGCAGATAGAAAGGCACCCCCGACCAGCGCCAGGTGTCGATCCAGACCTGCAGCGCCGCATAGGTGTCGGTGGGGCTCTGGGGATTGACCCCATCCTCCTGGCGGTAGCCGGGCACGGGCTCTTCGCCCAGGCGGCCGGGCCCGTATTGCCCGCGCACCGCCATCTGCGGCACATCCTGGGGCCCGATCTCCCGCACCGCCTGCAAGACCTTGGCCTTTTCCGAGCGGAGGTCATCGGCCCGCATGCTGACCGGCGGTTCCATGGCCACCAGACTCATGACCTGCAGCAGGTGGCTCTGGATCATGTCGCGCAGGGCCCCCCCGGAAGGCGAATCATAATAGCTGCCGCGCCGTTCCACGCCCACGGTTTCCGCCGCGGTCACCTGCACGTGGTCGATGTACTGGCGGTTCCACAAGGGCTCGAAAATGGCGTTGGCGAAGCGGAACACCAGCAGGTTCTGCACCGTTTCCTTGCCCAGGTAGTGATCGATGCGGTAGATACTCTCTTCCTCAAACACCCGGCCCAGCACCCGGTTGAGATGGGCGGCTGACTCGCGGTCGTGGCCGAAGGGCTTATACATCATGATGCGCTGCCAGGGCCGGGCGGCCTGGTTGATGCTGCACCAGGCCTTGCCCTCGGTCACCATGTTGTGGTAGCCCAGGTGCACGATGACCGGTTCGTAGAACTGCGGGGCCAGGGAGAGGTAGAACAGCACGTTTTCCCCCGTGCCGTGCAGGAGGGCCAGTTGCCCCATACGGGTTTTGAGATCGGGAAAGCTGGACGCCACCGTGGGGTCGCCCACGTGATAGTGCACCAGGCGAGCGAACCACTGCCAGGTCTTGTCGTCGAAGTTGTGGGCGTTCTTCTTGACCCAGTCGTAGAGGTGGTCGCGGAACACCTCATCGGCCATCTGGGTGCGGGCCACCCCCAGCAGGGCGAATTTCTCCGGGAGCTGGCCGGCCACAAAAAGATCGTAGAGCGCCGGGATCAGCTTGCGCTTGGTCAGGTCGCCCGAGGCGCCGAAGATCACAATCAGGCAGGAACTGGGTTTCCCGGTGTTGGGCATGGGTGAATGATACACCGCTGCCGCCGGAGGAAGGCGAATGACTGGCCAAATTTCCGATCCCGATCCCGTGCGGCGTTCCGCCGGCAGGTTTCGAACCGGTCTTTTTCGACGGCGGATCAGTGCCCGTGCCCGGCATCCGCGCCGTGCCCCGCATCCGCCCCATGGCCGGCGGCCGGGTCGGGCGGCTCGGGGCCGCGCAGCTTGAGCGTGGGGATGCCGATGACGATCGCCGCCACGAACAGGCCCACGACGCTCAGGACCACCGGCTTGTACCAGGTGACATCCCCGGCCTGGGGCACCAGTTCCTTGGCCGCGGCCTGCCCCGGATCGACCTCTGCTTCACCTTCAGCATGGGACGAAGGCTGGGGCGCGGCCACCGGCCGGGCCGCTTCGGCCGCACGGGCCCGCGGGGGATTGGGCAGGTATCCCGCTGCCAGCCAGCCCAGGACCAGCCCCAGGGTCACCGCCGCCGTTCTGCGCAACCATCGCTTGCGTTTCATAAACGTAGCTTACCTTATTCGAGCCTGGAACGCCGACCGGATCCTTGGCGGTTCCCGGGGATGCGGGCCCGCCTCTTCTAGTGCCGCCGCTTGCGATCCTTGAACTGCGGCCGTTTCTGCTGCACCGGGGCTTCGCTGCGTTCGGCGGTATGGCCGGCCGCCGCCGCCCGGCGGGCATGGCGCGAGCCGGCGGCTTCGCTCTGGGCTCCGGCCCGCTGGGCGGCTTCCTGGTCGGCCTCCTGCTCCTGGCTGGCCTGCGGCCGGGCTTGCTGGAACACGCTGCCCGCCTCGGCGTGCTGGGTCTGCTGGCCCTGGTACACATTGCGCACCTGCACATTGGGTGTAAGGCGTGCCCGGAAGATCAGGTCCGTCACCCGGTCCCGCACCGCCGCCTGCATGGCGTTGAACTGGACCGCCCCTTCCTGCTTGTACACGATGCGCGGGTCCTGCTCGGCATAGGCCCTGAGGCTGACCGCGTCGCGCAACTGGTCCATCGCGTACAGGTGATCCTTCCAGGCCGAATCCAGAATGGACAGCAGCACGAAGCGTTCCAACTGCGTCAGCTCGCCGCGCAGGGACTCGCGCGCCCTGGCCAGCACGAAGGCCCCCGGATCGGCCGCTTGTTTCAGGTCCTCGACCGTCACCTCCTGGCCAAAGCGTTCCTGGAGCCATTTCTGCAGGGCCGCCGGATCGGCCTGATGGGCGGCGACGGCGTCCTTTACCGTCTTTTCCAGCCGGCCCTCCACCAGCCACTCCTTCTGGTACTCCATCAGCTTGGTTTTGAGGTCGTTGCCGGTATAGCGGGCCACCTCCTCGGGCTGCCAGCTCAGGTCAAAGCGGCGATTGATCCAGGCGGCCAATTGTTCGGCCGCCCACCGGCCATCCTGCTGGGCGGCGGTGAAGGCCATCTCCAGAACGAAGTCCACGGGGTATTCCAGCTCGCGGCGCTGATAGGCATCGCGGGCCTTGCCCAGCAGGAAGGGGCCGACTTCCGGCCGGGGCATCTCGCCCAGCTTCTGGGGGTCCACTTCGATGCTGAACTTGGTCTTGGCCCATTCCGCCAGGTCGCGATGGGCGTAGCCCGGTTCCAGGAATTTGGCCACCCCCGACAGGTCGCGTTTGTCGAGCTGTTCCAGGGCGGCTTCGGTCAGGCGGTTGCGCACATCCAGGGGCGACATGGAGCGGAGCTGGTTCTGCTTGAGGTCCACCTTGAAGCGGCTCATGGCCCAGCTCGCCAGGCCGCGGGTGTCCCACTCTTCGGCCGGTACATCGTCGGACATGTACTCCCCGATGGTCAGTTCGATGGTCTGCCGCATGTCGTCGCGGGCGGATTCGAAGATGGTCTGCTGCAGGGACCGCAGCTCGGTGTCGCGCAGCTTGTAGGGCTCGATCGCCACTTCCAGTTCCTGGGCGCACCAGTTGGCCACCTGGCCGGGCACGTAGTCGCGGTCCAGATACAAGTCCGCGGCGTCCTCCACGGCGTCGGCGATGTAGTCGAAGATCAGCCGGGGGATATCCTTGCCTTCCAGCACTTCCTGGCGGATGCCGTAAAAGTGCGAGCGCTGGTAGTTGGCGACCTCGTCGTACTCCAGGAGGTTCTTGCGGATTTCGAAGTTGCGTTCTTCGACCTTGCGCTGGGCCCGTTCCACGCTCTTGGTGATCCAGTGATGCTCGATGGCCACCCCTTCCTTCATGCCCAGCTTGGACAGGGCCGTCAGCACCGCCTTGTTGGCGAACAACTTCATCAGGTCGTCTTCCAGACTGATGAAAAAGCGGGAGGAGCCGCGGTCGCCCTGGCGGCCGGCGCGTCCGCGGAGCTGGTTGTCGATGCGCCGCGATTCGTGCCGCTCGGTGCCCACGATGTGCAGGCCGCCCATTTCCTCGATGTGGGTGTAGATCCGGGGGCGGTGGTGCAGGAAGTTGGGCAGCTTGTCCAGGGCTCTTATGCAGGCCTCGGCGTCCATCCGGTCGGCCTTGTCCGGATCGGTGAAGGTGTATTCCTGGACCCAGCGCCGCATCAGACGCAGACGCGCATCGGCCAGGGTCAGCGCCTTGGCATCGGCCGGCGACAGGCCCAGCGTGATGCGGGCCTGGTGCAGCCAGGAGAGGTCCAGAAGCTCCTGGTCCGTCATGTCCGGCTTGGCCTCGCGGGGCAGCAGGTTGCGCAGTTGCCAGTGGCGCACCAGCGCGTCGCGGGCCACGGGGCTGAGCTTGATGTCGGTGCCGCGGCCGGCCATGTTGGTGGCGATCATCACCGCCCCCAACTCGCCCGCGTGCAGCACGATGTGGGCTTCACGCTCGTGCTGCTTGGCGTTGAGCACTTCGTGCTTGACCCCGTACTTGCGGGTCAGCATCTGGGACAGGATCTCCGAGTTCTCCACGCTGGTGGTGCCCACCAGCACCGGCCGGCCCATGTCG
>JAJXSS010000248.1 GCA_021784455.1 Planctomycetota bacterium | reverse complement strand
CAGGCACCACTTTGGCCAACGCTTCAAAGACGTGCAGGTAATGCTTCAGACGCAGGTCCGGATTGTCCAGCATGCCGCCAAACGTCCGGTTCGGATCGTTATAGATCAGGCGCACCGGAATCTCCCGGATGCGCAGCTCGTGGGCCACCGCCTGCACCCATATCTGCAGGGGCAGGGCATACCCCGGCTCATCAATCTTCAGTTTCCCCAGCGCCGCCACCCGGTACGCCTTGTACCCGCAGAACGAATCGGTGAGGTTCAGCCCCAGCCGCTCGTTGATCATCTGCGTGATCTGGGCATTAATCCGCCGCCGGTCTTGCGGCGGCAGGTCGGCCGGTGGAAGCTGGTCCTGGCTCAAGTACCGGCTGCCGCTGAGGATGTCCGCATCATCCTGGCCGATCGCGGCCATAAAGTCCGGCAGGCTGGCCGGCTCGTGCTGCTCATCGCAGTCCATGGTGATCAGCCAGTCATACCCGTAGCAGGCCGCCCAGCGGAACGCATCCTTCAGTGACCGGCCGTAACCGCGGTTGCGACTGTGCCGCACCACTTCCACCGGCAGCCGGGCCAAGAGCAGGGGCGTCTCATCCGTCGACCCATCATCCACCACCAGCACATCCGACGCGTACCGTTTGACCTCCGTCAGCACCCGCGTGACGTGCCTCTGTTCGTTGAAGACCGGAATGGCCACTAAAACTCGCATGCAGGACTCCCAAATGACTTGCGCAATGTTAGCCCCGCCCCCCCCATCCTTCCAGCCAGACCTCCGCCCCCCACCAGATCAACTGGCCGGCGTCGCATCAACGTAGATTCGGCCCCGGCCGAACCCTCTGCTTTCTTGACCCCATTTCAGCCTGGCACCGGCCTACCCGAACCCTCTGCTTCCTCCCTCCAAGGAAGGCGCGGATGAGCCGGCCCGCCTCCACCCGCCCCCCAATCATGTCCACCCCCATGGCCCCCCATCCCGGCCGGCTCGCCCCGATGCCAGCCAACCACATCCCCCAAGCCACCCGCGGCCGCTAAGCAATAAATAAATTATTTTATATCAAAACTTGCTTTTATGGTCCCTCAACTTGACACCGAAACCGCGGGCTGTAATCTTAACTAACCGGTTCATTACAACATAAGAACCGGTTAGTTAATCAACCTGACCCCATGCTCCAAGAACGCTCCCAACCCACCCTCCTCGACATCTGCCGCGCCGCCGGCTGCTCCAAGGCCGTGGCCTCGACCGTCATCAACCAGGCCCGCGGCAACACCGCCGTCAGCGCTCAGATGCGGGCCAGGGTCCTGCAAGTCGCCGCCGATCTGGGCTACCGACCCAACTTCGCCAGCCAGAGCCTGGCCCGCAAAAGCACCCGCACCATCGGCGTCTACATCCCCTCGGGCCCCTGGACCGGCCCGGGCTTCCAGTATGAGGGCATGGTCCTGCGCGGGGTCGAAGAAGTCTGCCGCGCCCAGCAATACGATGTGCTCATCCTCAACATGGGTGGCGCCGTGGGCCCCCAGGCCTGCCAGAATGCCCTGGCCCAGCGCCGCGTCGATGGGGTGCTGCTGCTGCACGTCGAACCCGGCAGTCCCTGGATCCGCCCCCTCATCCAGTCCGGCGCCTGCATCGTCGCCGTTGATTACGCTCATCCCGAGCCGGGCTTAAGCGCCATGGTCTTCGATAACGCCGCCGCCATCCGCCTGGCGGTCGAGCACCTGGCCGCTCTGGGCCACCGCCGCATCGGCTTCCTGGGCTCTTGCACGGATCCCCCCAGCCAGGATGCCGCCCTGCGCCAGGAGGCCTTCGTCACCTGCCTGCGCCAGGCCGGGCTCAGCCTGCGGCCGCAGTGGGTCCATGATTACACCAACGCCTGCCGTGCCGTTGGGCGTGAGGAAGGCGTCTCGATGCTGGAAGGCACCTTCGGGGCCCGCCACATGCTGGGCCTGCCTCCCCAAGAGCGCCCCACGGCCCTGATCTGCCACGGGGATCTGGTGGCCGTGCATGCCTTGCAGGTCTTCCACGAGCACCGCCTGGAACTGCCCCGCCAGATGAGCCTGATCGGGGTAGACGATGCCGAGATGTGCCGCCACGTCTACCCCACGCTCACTTCCGTGCGCCACCCGCTGGATGACATGGGCCGCCGGGCCACCCAAATCCTGATCCGCAAGGCCGAGGCCCGCCGCGTCCGCCCCGCCACCAGCCGCCTCGCCCCGGCCGTCCAGGAAACCTTCGCCCCGACGCTCGTTTGCCGCCAGTCCACCGGACCCCCGCCCGCGACGGGGAACTAATGCGAGGCGGCCCATCTGACCGCCCGTCGGCAGTGTCCTGCAGGCAGAACATGTCCAGTCAACTCGAAAGGAGATCGACGATGAAAAGGAGAGACACTCATATGACGACCAACGTTGCGGCAGTTCAAACCCGTCACACGCAAATGACGGCCACGGCGCTGGCCATGGCGGCCGTCGGCATCCTGGGAACGCTGTCGCTGAGCCCCGCGGCGCAAGCGGCCAGCGCCACCTGGAACGCGTCACCGACGGATGGCAACTGGGAAGCCAGCGGCGGCGAGTCCAACTGGAGCACGGGCGCCAACACCTTCCCCGGGGCCACCGGCGTCACCAACAATGGGGACACGGCCACCTTCAGCAGCGCCAGTTCGCAGACCACGATCACAATCAACGGCCTGCCGCTGAACATCAAGTACCTCACCTTCGACACCGCCAGTGCCGCGGCCTACACGATCGGCACCACCGGCGGAAATGCGCTGCTTCTGACCAGCGGCGGCAGCATCACGATGAACCCGACCGTGGCCAATACCCAGACCCTCAATGCGCCGCTGGTGCTGGAGGGCAGTTACACGATCAGCAACAATGCGACCGACAACGGACAGTTGCTGAATATCGGCGGCGCCATCTCCGGAGGAGTGGCGAGCGCCCTGACCCTGACCCTGAACGGCACCAATACCGGCAACAACACCCTCTCCGGCAATATCACCAACGGTAGCGCCACGTATCTGGCGTTAACCAAGAATGGTACGGGCACATGGGTTCTTTCTGGGACGGATGTTCTCACCAATGACGCAAGCTACCACTCGGCTCTTGCCGTTAACGCTGGTACGCTCAATGCCGAAGGTGATCTGACTATCAATACAGGAAGTGCGACCGTCGCCAGCGGGGCCACGTTGGCCGTCAGCGGCGCCAACGGTTATCTGCACGGCAGCAGCACGATCACGGTGGCCAGCGGCGGAACGCTGCTGATCGATGACCGAGGGGCCGGGGCGGCCCGAACAGCACGCGAAGCCAACGCGATCTCACTGAGCAATGGCGCTGTCTTGAATTATCTGGGTTCGGACCAGGCCTCCACCAACACCAACGATACCATTGGCGCGGTCACTCTCAGCAGCGGCATTGCAACGATCAGCATCGGCTATTCCGGCTCCAACACCGCCAGCGTGACCGCCGCCGCGGCCTCAGGGGGTCTGGCCCGCACGGCCAGTTCGGGGGGCATCGCGCTGATCAACGGCACCAATCTGGGGGCCGGCACGGCCGGTGCGGGCCAGTTCCTCACGGCCATCTCACCCACCCTGGTGGGAACGACGGCGGGTGGCTCCAGCGGCATTAACGCGGCCAGCCAGAACACCAAAATTGCCCTGTTCCGCCTGGGCGAATCGGGTACGGCGTCCGGGGCCAACGGCACGGCGACGGGTACGGCCAATACTTTCCTGACCTACAACGCTACCACCGGCTACCGCCCGCTGAATCCGACCGATGAGTTCACCAACAACGCCATCACAACCGGCAACAACACTTACCTGACCACCGGCACCACTACCGCCGTGGGCACGGACACCATCAACTCGCTGGTTGTTAACGGCGGCAATCTGGCCGTCAGCAGCGGAACCCTGACCAATACCAGCGGCATGCTGCTGTTCGCACAGAACGGGGTCATCAGCGGCGCCGGCACCTTCGCCTTGGGCGGTGCCAGCAATCAGGAAGGCATCGTCGCAGTCAACTCCGGTGTCAACGCGACCATCAGCGCAGCCCTGGCCACCGGGACCACGGGCCTGACGGTGTATGGTCCGGGTACCCTGACCCTGTCGGGCGTCAACGGCTATGGGGGCAAGACCTCGGTCGTGGCCGGCGGCAGGCTGATTGTCGGCAATGACAGCGCCCTGGGATCTTCCTCTATCGTGGCAGCCAGTGGAACCCTCATGGCGGATAATCAGCCGCACACGATGACCAACACGCTCATTGACACGACCAGCGGCATGACCATTGCCGGCTCGAACGATCTGACCTTTGCGGGCAACGGCACCAGCCCGGCGTTTGCCAATACGCAGTTCGCCAATACCTCGGTCGTCGTCAACAATACAGGAACCACCACTTTCTCCGGGATCTACTCGCTATTGAACCTCAGTTCCGGGTCCAACAACGGCGGGTCCACGCTCAGGATGGGATCCAGCGCTAATGTCGTGATCACGGGCCCCATCCAGGACAACAATGCCGGCAACGTGGCCTCTCCCGGCACAGGCTGGGTATTCAGTTTTGCCGGCACAGGAGCCAACCTCACCATTGCCCCGACGGCGGCCAATAATAGCTTTGCAGCAGGCAAGGGGACTATCCTTACCAACTCGGTAGGCGGCAGTTACAACACTGTCACGCTGGGCGGGCCGGGCGGCGAGGGTGCGACCATCACCCCCTTTGGGGCCTACGGGTTGTCTCTAAATACCAATTTGGGCTATACGATGTATCTGGCGGCGGCTACGAGCGGCCAAATCCTGGGCAACAACATCCTTGGCGGCAACTCCGGCTGCAATATCGGTTTCGTCGGCGCGAACCCAATGACGTTGGGCGGAATTTGGTCCGGTTCGGGAGGCATGTCCTTTACAAACCTGGCCACCGGCACCTTCACCTTCGGCAACACCATCTCGGCGGCGAACCCCGCTTTCGCCGGGACCGGCAACACCACCTTGAACAGCAGCGCCACACTCGCCACCGGTTCCAGTTCCCTGACCGTGAGTCAGACTGGTACATTCACCCTCTCCAGTGCTGACAATCTCACTGGCTCGACCAGTTTGAGCGGTGGTACTGTGGTGCTGGACTACAGTGCCGGCAGCGCTGGCGGCGGCAGCAACCGCCTGACGCAGCGCACTTCCAGTTCGGCCGCGGCGCTGAGCCTGGGCGGCGTCAACCTGCAACTGAGCGGGGGCTCCTATGCCCAGACGCTGGGCAAGCCTTCGTCGGGCGTCAACGGCACGACACTGAATTACGGCCAGTCGCAGATCAGTGATACGAACGCCGGCACATCCACCATCGCCCTGGGCCCCATCGCTCGCAATGCAGGCAGTGCCATGGATTTCGGGACGGGCGTGGCATCCACCACCACCGCCAGTTCCAGCGGCATCCTGGGAGGTTACGCCACTGTGGGCGGCGCCGACTGGGCCGTGGGCGGCGGCTCGATCACCGCCTTGGGCAGCTACGACTCCTTCGCTGTTCTCGGCACCAATAAGAATATCCTGCAGGCCGACAGCGGCAGCGTGGCCGCCTCCACCACCGTCAACAGTCTCAAACTCACCACGACACAGGCCGGTCAGTCGTTGGCGATTGCCTCCGGCCAGACCCTCTCCCTCAGCAGTGGCGGCGTGCTTTTCACCGGCAGCAATGATTACGAGATCAGCGGCGGAACGGTCCAGGTTGGAACCAGCAGCGGCGACATGGTCGTCCAGCAGTACGGCTCGGGCACGTTGACGATCAGTTCCGCCATCGGCAACGCCGGGGGCAACTGCACCTTGACGAAGGCCGGCCCCGGAACGCTGCTTCTGTCGAACATCAACAGCTATACCGGCAACACCTATGTGGACGCCGGTACCCTCCAAGTCAGCGCCGACGATAACCTGGGCACCACGGCGGGCAGCATCGTTTTCAACGGCGGCACATTGGATGCCACGACGGGCTTTGCGACGGCGCGGGCGATCACCCTGGGCACCAACGGCGGCACGCTCGCCGTGGATGCGGGAACTCTGACCAGCACCGGCACCATCTCCGGAACCAGCTACGGCGGGCTGACCAAGACCGGCGCCGGGACATTGGTGGTCTCGGGGGACAACTCGTTCAGTGGACCGGTCACGGTGCTCAACGGCACACTGCAACTGGGCAGCACCACGGCCCTGGGGGCCTCCTCTACCAGTTCCGGCCGCGGCACATCGCCGATCCTGGTCAACGGCGGGACGCTGGATATCAACGGCCAGACCACGGCCCTGGGCAACGTCACCCTGCAAAGCGGCACGATCGCGGATACGGCAGGGACCGGCACTCTGGCCGCCTACAGCTTCTACCTGCAAGGCGGCACTGTCGGGGCTGCCCTGGTGGATGATGTCATCCCTGGCAATACCTCTAACAGCATCAATCTCTATAAGACCACCAGCGGGACGGCCATTCTCAACGCCGTCAACGCGTATACCGGATCCACCATAATCTCTGGCGGCACGTTAATCGTGGGCGATGCCGCCCACCCGACGGCCGCCATCGCCTCCAGTGCGGTGACGGTGACAACCGGCGGCACCCTCGGCGGCTTCGGCAGCACGGGCCCGGTGGATGTGCAGTCCGGCGGCACGCTATCGCCGGGCGCCAGCGCGGGCGTGCTGAGCACCCAGGATCTGGTTCTGGCCTCCGGCGCGACCTACACCGTTGACATCACGGGCAACCAGATTGCCAATCCGCTGGCGGGCACCAACTACGACCAAACCAACGTCGCAGGGACGGTCGATCTGGGCGGCAGCACGCTGAGCCTGAACCTGGGCGGCTACACGGCGGCCGTCACCGGCGGGCAACTGTATTTCATCGTGAAGAACGACGGCACAGACGCCATCACCAACACGTTTGCCGGCCTGCCTCAGGACGCGATCTTCAACGTAGGCAGCAACCGGTTTGAGATCAGCTACACCGGCAACGCCGAGGGCACGCCCTCGTTCACCGGGGGCAATGACGTGGTGCTGATGTCGGTGGCCGTCCCCGAGCCCGCCAGTCTGGCCCTTTTGGCCCTGGGCGGGCTGTTC
>JAJXSS010000247.1 GCA_021784455.1 Planctomycetota bacterium | reverse complement strand
GCCGTGCCTGCGGCCAGTTGGATCGAGCCCCCGCCGGCCCCGTCCGGCCCCCAGCCCGCCTCCGGCAACCCGCCCGATGGCCCCTGATGCCTGCGGCCCCCGGATCGATTCCCGATGAAGCCCAGGAGTAACCCCCCATGCTGACTGACGCACCCCGCATCGCCTCCGCCCTTTGCGGCAAGAGCCCCTTCCGCCGCGCTCTGACGCAGGGGACCCGCGGCGACATGGTCGAGTTGCTCAGCGCCCGCCTGAACGAAGCCATCGACCTGCAGCTCTGGAGCCGGCAGGCACACTGGGACTTCCGGGGGCGGCAGTTCATCACCCAGCACGAGCTGTTTGAGGACATGCATGCCAGTTTCTCGGCGTGTGCCGCTCTGCTGGCCGAACGGGTGCTGCAGTTGGGCGGCACGGCCCCAGGGCCGCGGCAGCCCCGCGCCCCTCGTGCGGTCCTGATGGCCGCCCCGGCGCAGGCCGCCTCGGATACGGTCCCGGTGGAGGCTCTGTTGCCGGCCTTAAGCGCCTTTGGTGCAGCCATCCGCGCAGGAGTCACCCAGGCCGGCAAGGCGGGCGACCGGGTTACCGCCGAGGCCTGCACCACAATCCTGGATGAGATGGACAAACTGCGGCGGCGGGTCGCGGCCCGGACGCCCGAATGAGCGGCAAGGGCCCGGGCAGGAGTGCAACTGCCAGTCCAGGGCCTGCTGCGGGCCGGGCCCGGGGGCCGGGGCCGCGGGCCGGGGCCGGGGGCGATACGCACCCGCCGGATTCCAGGCCGCACCTGAAAAGGAGCACGGTCATGGCCCCGAAACACCTGTACCTGATCAACCCCTGCAACCCGCTGGTCAGCATGGCCCAGCCCAGCCGCTGGCGCCGATACCGGGTCTGGAAGCCCCTGGGGCTGGCCGTGGTGGCCGCCCTGACCCCGCGGGATTGGCAGGTCACGATCCTGGATGAGAACCTGGGCATCCCGGACTACGCCCGCCTGCCCCGGCCGGATCTGGTGGGCATCACGGCCTTTACCTCCCAGGCCCCGCGGGCGTATGCGATCGCCGGGCAGTTCCGCCGGGCGGGCATCCCGACGCTGATGGGCGGCATTCATGCCTCCATGTGCCCCCAGGAGGCCCTGGCCCGGGTGGATGCCGTGGTCCAGGGTGAGGCCGAGGCGGTCTGGCCGGGTGTGCTCGGCGATTTCCAGCAGGGGGCCCTGGGGCGGGTTTACAAGGGAGAGCCCCTTGATCTGGCCGGTGTACCTGATGCACGCCACGATCTTCTGGACCGGGGCTACGCCTTCGGATCCATCCAGACCACCCGCGGCTGCCCGCTGAATTGCCACTTCTGCAGCGTCTCGGCTTTCAACGGCCACCGCTACCGCTATCGCCCCGTGGGCGATGTGGTGCGCGAGTTTGGCCAGATCCGGGAGCGGCTGGTCCTGGTGGTCGATGACAACCTCATCGGCACGCGGCCCGAGCACCTGGCCCGTGCCAAAGACCTGTTCCGGGCCATGATCGCCGCCGGCCTGAACAAGAAATGGATCTGCCAGACCACCATCAACCTGGGTGATGATGAGGAGTTGTTGAGTCTGGCCGCGGCGGCGGGCTGTGTGGGCGCCTTCATCGGCTTCGAGTCGGTCTCGCCCCAGGGCCTGGCCGAACTGGGCAAGCGCTACAACATTGTCAAGGGCGATGACCCGCGGGCCCGCGTGCGCCGCATCCACCGGCATGGCATCCTGGTGGTGGGCTCCTTCATCATCGGGCTGGACAGCGACACCCCCGGAGTGGGCCGGCGCATCGCCCGGGCCGCCCAGTGCTACGGGGTGGATCTGATCAATCCTGTCTTTTTGACACCGCTGCCCGGCACGCGTCTGTGGGAAAAGATGCGGGCCCAGGGTCGTATCGTGGCGGATCATTTCCCGGATGATTGGCGCTACTACACGCTGAGCTTTCCCGTGGCCCGGTGCCAGAACCTGTCCTGGCAGCAGATGCTCGGGGAAATGGACGACTGCTGGCGCTCGTTCTACGCCCCTTGGCGCGTGCTGGGGCGGTTGTGCGGCAATCTGAGCCAGGGGCGCGGCCCGCTGATCACCCTCATTGCCAATCTGTCGTATGGTCGCAATTTCCAGGCCGACCGCCGAAGATTGCGCGATCTGGACACCTCCCGCGGCCCCGCCTGGCTCGAGCCGGGGGCGCCTCCTTCCGGCCGGGCCCACCTCCCTGCGCAACCGTGGGGCGGCCTGGTCCAGGGCTCAGCGCTTCTGCAGCAGTCGCAGTGATGATGCTCGAGCATCCGGCCGGCCACGGAGGGCTCTGGTCCACCCTGCGGAAAATAGTGGCCGAGTGGCCCAGTGGTCTAGTGGCAAGTGGCAAGTGGCAAGTGGCTAGTGGCAAAGTGGCCACCCCGCACCCGGAGTTTTTGCTTTTTACTTTTTGCTTTCTGCTTTTTACTTTTTACTTTTCCTCCCCGCTCCTCCCCCCGCCCCCGGAACCCGCCCCCGGAACCCGCCCCCGGAACCCGCCCCCGGAACAGCCGCCTCCGGCATTTCTGCTTTTTACTTTTTGCTTTTTACTTTTTCCACGAAAAAACCCCCTCCCCGGCTGGTGACCGAGGAGAGGGCTACCTTCGAAAAGAGGCCTGTCGTTCCTGTGCTTGCGGGGGCGGATTCCGGGGGTGGATTCCGGGGGCGGATTCCGGGCTTCCGTTCTCGGCCGCTGTTCCGGGGGGTGGCCGCTGTTCCGGGGTGGCCGCTGTTCCGGGGTGGCCGCTGTTCCGGGGGGCCCCTGTTCCGGGGGGCCACCCCCGGAACTGGGCGCTTTCTTCCGCCCCTTCGGCGGCTCAGGCCGCCTGGGTGATGGCTCCGCCGACGAGAGTGGTGCTGACCGGGGTGCAGCCCGGGCCGCTCTGGCCGCGCGGGTTGTACCAGGCGGCGGTCAGCCACACCTGGGTGCCCGCGGCCAGGGCCGGGTCGAAGGCCACATCCACCAGGGCCCGGGTCATGTTGCCCTCGAAGCTCCATTTTTCCAGGTCGGTCGGCGGGGTGGGGCCGACGAAGCTGAACACCATGGCCCCTTCCACCCCCTCGGGCTTACCGCGGCGGCTGGCCGTGTCATCGTGCAGGCGGATCCGCACCACCGAGCCGAAGCGCTCCTGGATATCCAGGTGCGGCTCCTCCTCCGGCACGGGCACGGGGCTGGGTTCGGTCTTGCGGACCGTCAGGCCCAGGTCGGACCGCTGGGTGTCGCTCACCGTGGGGCAGGCCTGGATGATGCGGGCCAGGTGTCGGGCGTTGGCCACCAGGGCATCCTTGGCCTCGTTCTTGGTCACGATGGTGGACGGGGTGCGGGTGGAGGGGTCCTGCGACGCCTGGAACGCGGCGACGAAGGCGGCCTGCAGGGTGCTGTAGCCTCCCGTCTGCTCGACGGTCAGGCCGACGGCCGGGGGGTCGTTGTTGATCTGGGCATCGAAGTTGGTGGACCACGTCACCAGTTCGGCCTCCTGGCTCGGTATAAAATCCTTACTCATGACACAAACTCCTTCCACCGCCGCTCGTCCAGGCTAACCGGGCCATGGCTTCCGGCTTCAGGGATGGCAAGGTGGATGGGCTGATGCCGGCTGGATTCTTCGGGGCGCCCGGGGACAACATAGCCGCGGGACGAATCGCCGCGAAGGAACCTTCACCGGCGGAACAAACGAACGCAGTTGTCTTGGAGCAGCCCCCGGTTCACATCAGAAGGGCCGCTCCCGGAATTTCACGTATTCCCTCGAAATCCCGTTAATCCAGATAGTCGGGAAAGGCGGAGCAAGACTTGAGAAGACGGAAAAGATTTTTTTTGAACCGCCAAGTTTACCCGCCATCCTTTGGACCTGAGTAGTGGCGGGACGCCAAGGACACCAAGGAAGAGCGCGAAGGGGAGAGGCGAAGGGGAAATTCCAATGACGAAATGCCAATGACGAAATAATCCCCAAGGCCCAAAGTCCAAAAGGGGCGGGGTCGTCCGTGGTTCCTGCGCTTCCCGCGGTTTCGCCAGCCATCGAGGCATCGAGGCATCAAGGGAAGATGGAGGCCCGCCGGAACTCGGCCCCCGGGCCACCAGGCCACTTCTGCCGTCCCCGTCCCCGGCCACCGGATATCGCCCCACCGCTCCGGGATAGCTCCCTCCCCGCGCCAGATATATCCCTGCCGACACCAAACAAGCACACGATCCAGCCTTTCCCCTGGCAGTGTTGCAGTACGGCCTCCACCTACCGCAGGAAGATGTCTAGCTTGGCGGGATTATTTTGCTGGGAGGCTATTGTAAAGGGAATTGGGGCGGGATAACATAACGTCACGCTACCGGGATCGTCCGGGGCCATGTCCTTGGTTGGCTTGGCCTGGCCAACGCTCGTGATTAGTGCGGCCGATGCCGAACTACGACTGCTTATAGGAGTGCCAAAAATGAAATGTCATTGGGGAGTTGCTGCGGCCGTATGGCTTGCATGGATCGGTGTTACCACCTCGTCTGCAGCCATCCAGTACAACGTCACATCCCTTAGCACACTTCTTGGTGACACCTATGTCCTTAATGGCACCACGTACTACAGCTCCAGTTCCCCGAATGGGATCAACGACAGCGGTGAAGTCGTTGGGGTGTCCAATGCGAGTAACAGCACCTACCATGCGTTTCTCAACAGCGGTACGATGCACGACCTGGGTACGCTCGGCGGAAGCAACAGCACGGCTTACGCCATCAACTCTAGCGGGCAGACTGTCGGCTCGTCGTACACAAATACCGGAGCAACGCGAGCGTTTCTTTACGACGGCACGATGCGCGACCTTACGTCCTTAGATGATAGTGAGGCCTACGGTATCAATGACAGCGGCCAAGTCGTGGGCGTCTCCGGTGGATATGCCTTTCTATATGATGGCACGATGCACAGCCTTACCTCTTCTACCGGCAGCGATGCCTATGCTATCAACAACAGTAGCCAAGTCGTCGGCGTCGCGGGCGGCCATGCGTTTCTGTATGACGGCACAATGCACGACCTGGGCACGCTCGGTGGTGGTAACAGCCAAGCAAGGGATATCAACTCTAACGGGCAGATTGTTGGCTGGTCAAACCCAATCGGAAGCCTTGCTTCCCATGCGTTCCTTTATGAAAACGGCGGGATGCAGGACTTGGGTATTCTTGGCGGGACATATGCGAGTGGCTATAGCTTCGCGTATGGAATAAACGACAGCGGCCAAATCGTTGGCTATGGCAGCACAAGCACCTATTCTCAACACGGATTTCTCTATGAGGATGGAACTATGTACGACATCAATAACCTTCTAACACCAGCCAGCAGTACCTGGACCATCAATGAGGCCCGTGCGATCAACAACAATGGGTGGATCGCTGCCTGGGGTTCAAGCCTCGAAACTGGGGGCAACGACGTATCCCTGCTGCTGATCCCCACACCGGAGCCATCTACGGCAGCAACATTGCTGGCAGGGGCCGTTGCCGTGGTGGGAACTCGGAGACGGAGGCACCATCGTTAATGCCGGAGAAAAGGCAACGCACCGGGTTCGACCGGGGGCATTTCCGCCGCGTGGGCGGGGGCCGACCAGGGGAGTGTGACCATGGAATTTGACCCATTTGCATCAATTGTGCAGCCGGTGCAACGCTGGGCGGCCCAGTACCCCGAACAGGCCCAGCGGTTTTCGCGGGGCATGGCGTCTCTAAGAGAGTTCAGCGAGCATCGAAAAATCCCCATTGATGATTTGAAGGAACAAAGGGCAGGTGAGTGGCGGTTTAGTGTTTGCGGGAAGAAGTTCGCGATTGTGCATAGATACCCTGTGCCGCCAAGTAAGTCCAGGAGCCTAAACAGCGAAGTTCAGTTGTACGAGATTACGAGGATTGAGTTAGGGGAAGAGACAAAGGCAGGCAGGCCAATCCTGTTCGACGAACTGGGGAATGTTGAGGAAGCACCACTGGAAGCGACGGTGGCCCCGAATATGTTGGGCCTTGCGGTGCTGGTCTTGGATCGGCTAAACGAGTATCTGATGTCGCAAGGAACGAAAGGCAAATAGCATGTTCCGTCGTCGTAGCGGCTGAGCCTAGCGTGCCGTAGGCAGATTGACCACCGCACCCCTTCGTTAGCGGCCAGCCTGGTTCAGTCAGAATGACATGTGGGTTGGGCCGGAAAACGAGTCAGGGATCAATAAGGCGGGAACTGGAAGGCGGCAGGGCCGAAGCGGTTGCCAGTACGATTCTTCAACGCCCGCCTAGAGCATTCACGAATCAATCGTAGCGTTACTTATGGAGCGACCGCTGCCTTAGCCTATTTCAACAAGCAATGCTGTGTGCAGCAGTCGCTACAATCGGATTGGGAATGCTCTAGACAAAGCCCTGGCCCGATTCCACCAGCTGGGCGAAAGCCGCACCGCCGACGACCGCGCCCGGGCCGACATCGCGCAGCTGCTGCAGCGGTGGTTCGTGCTGGGCCGGGAGGCGCGGCAACCGGAAGCCGCCCGGCCATAGTCGCCCTACCGTCCTGGCTTTTGCGGACCGGTCGCCTCGCCCGCTTCATCCGCCATGAGCGCGTCTGATGCTTCAAGCAGTCGTTCCGCGTAGGCGTCCGCAGGCACCCTGACCCAACCGGGCGTAAGCCAAGCCAACCACAGCAGAACCCATACCAGAGACAGGCAAGCGACAATCGCATTAGCCGGCAGCGTTGCAGCATGGCGATCATGATAGGCCAGGGCTGTGCTGGCGGCGCATGCTGCTATTGCGATGCAGACACCAACCGGCTTAAGCCCCCAAAGGTTGCGACAAAACCCGTAGTGCACATTCTCCTTGAATAGCAGGGTAAATCGCCTTCTATCGCGAGTCTTGTTGATGAGCGCACGCGTGGCGGCGTCGTAGAGCGTATCCGCTCCCGCAGGGTCTACCGTCTCCGACGCCGCAGTAGGCATGCGCAGGTCAGGTGATATGACTTCTACGTTGCGGTGGTACCGGGCAAGTGTATGGGCGTCAAGCGGAGAATCGCGATGGCGAAGGTATCGGGTAGTGGGCTTCCCGCCCCATTTGGCGTAGAGGGAAGGCTCTTTGCGTTTGCCA
>JAJXSS010000246.1 GCA_021784455.1 Planctomycetota bacterium | reverse complement strand
GCCCCAGCCGAACGCCTCCTCGCGCCCGCAGTGGACCTGCAGCCGCGGGCTCAAGGCCGCCGCGCTCTTCTGAACGAACGCGTCCGCGGCGCTGCCATCCACGAGCAGCACGAAGTCGTAATGATAGAAATTCAACGCAGCCAGAAACAGGACCGGATTTCCGCGTCCGCCCGGCCCCAATGATCATGAAAACCGCCCAGCACAATCGTTTGCCCGCCAAGAGTCAGCACGTAACGGCCTCCCCGTTCAGCAGCCGGTCTGCGATGCGGGTAAAATCAGGCACCACGATCATGCCCGGACCCGCCGGCCCCGGATAGGCGCCGCAGCGGTCCACCAGGAAGGTGCAGTCGATGCCGATGGAACGTGGCACCTTGTAATCGTCTTCGGGGTTGTCCCCGATGACCGCTACTTCGTGGGGGTCCATGCCGATGTGCGCCAGGGCCTTCTTCCAGTAGATGGGCTGGTTCTTCATGGCATGCAGTTCGGTGCCGCCGAGCAACTGGCTGAAAAGCAAGGTGCCGTGGACATCCGCCAGGCCCGCCAGGCGCAGCTTGTGCAGGATCCCCGAGCTGGGATTGTTGCTGGCGATGTAGAGCCGGATCCCCGCGCCATGCAAGCGCTGCAGGGCGGGCAGGATTTCCGGGCCCATGGCTTCGATATAGTGGCGTTCCACTTTGTAGGCATACTCCCAGAATGCCCGAGGCTTCAGGCCCAGTTCGACGATGAAGTCTGACCAGTGCCACCACTGCACTCGGGTCCGCACCCGTTCCAGACGCCGGCACGTCTCGGCGGGGCTCAACCCGCCCAGATCCACGCCCGCCCGCTCCAGCACCTGCATCAGGCTACCGGTGCCGTACTGGGCGCTGTGCTCGGGCCGGATGCGCACGATCGTGTCATCAATGTCAATCAGCAGGCCCTGCACCCGAAGGGAGCTGGGCCGGTCGGCGGCGGCGCTCGGGATTACAACGACCGGGGCCGGCAATCTGGTCCTTGAGGAAATCATGCGTGGCATTTTGTCACTTCTCCACCGGGAAACCGACGAATGCCGGAGCGGCGTAGCCCGCGGCGTTCTCCAGGGTTCCTCCCACATCGCAGCGGTAGCCATACGACACGGCTGCAGGGCCCTGGGGTGGTGCGGTCAGATCCAGGACCACCCGGCCGGCCTGGGCATCCACCAGCACGCGGGCGATCCCCACAAAGCCGCCTTGGTGGAAACCTTGGTGCGCCGCATCGGTCACGTACCACTGATCCACGGCGTCGCCGCCTTGGAGACCCTGCCCGCGGGTAAATTCTACCGCGATGCGCCGGTGGTCCGGACCCTCAAAGCGGGCCCAGTCAACCATGGGGCCCGGCGTGCCGGTCTGCCCCGTCTGTTCCTGCGCGATCATGGCCTGGGCAATCTGGTGGGCCAGACCCACATAACCCTGGGTCACCAGGTGAATCCGATCCGAACTGTTGACCGGATAGGGCAGGGTGGAAAACAGCATCGTCTGGGGATGCTTCAGGACGTACTGTCGCTGCGCCTCGCGGATCCCGGCAAAGTGGTCATCCTTGTACCAGGTGTAGCGCCCGATCTGGACCACGCCGACGGTCAGGTGCGGGTTGCCTACGTACTGGCGGACCTCGTGGATCAGCTTGGTCAGCTTGCCGCCGTAGGCTGCGACCATCTGGGGATGGAACGCATCGGATTCCCCCTGATACCAGAAAAACGCCGCCGCCCCCCGGCCGTACCGCTGGATCAGCGGGCGCAGAAAGGGCAAGTCGCCGGTGTGCGGGTCGAGGAAGTAGTCCATGGGCCGGCTGCCCTCGGCCTGGCCCATCAGGCCCACGGGAACATGAGTTTGCCGGTAGAACTCCTGGGCGGCCAGAACCCAGGGGCCGACGGTACTCTCAAAGAAGCCGTCCGCGGCGGGTTTCCAGTCGAGCTGGCCGTACTTGGGCGCCAGTTGCTCAACCCCCGGCAGGGGTTTGGCTCCCAGGTTCCGGTCATAGCCCACGCCTACCGCGTTGCTTTGGCCGCTGATGATCCACAGATCCCCCATGTAGACCAGCTCGAACTCCTGCTTCTTGCCGGCCACGGCCACGGTGACCTCATACGGCCCGCCCACAGGAACCTCGTGCACGATGACACTCTGCGCTCCACCGGTCGACGTCGCCTGGGCGGCCGCAACGGTCTTGCCGACGCTCGTCACGGAGATGGCGATGGCCGCCCCGGCCTGCGGGGCCACCACGGTCAAGGGCATGTCGCCCGTTGTCTTCCTGTTCCGCTGAAACACCTGGTGGCTGCTCAGGCCTGCGACGGCAAAGTCATCGGCCGAGCCCTGAACCGTGACCGTAAAGGTCTGGCTGGCCAGTTCCAGGGTGGCTCCGGCCTTCAGCCGTTCCACCCACACGGTGAACGGGTAGGTCCCGGGCCGGCAAGGCAGCACCTCGCCCAGTGGCTGCGCCATCGCCAGGGGTGCAAAGCCAGGGAGCACGAATCCCGTCAATCCTGCCCGCCGGTAGCCGCACGACAGCCGCAACAAGGCACCTTTAACGCCACCGCCATCCAGCGGGGAGAGGTAGGCGAACTGGCACCAGCCGGTGTGGCCGGCCGGATCGGTGATCTTCGGAGTGTTGGCGCTGCCGAAATCGCCATCCGTATTGATCAGCCAGACCCGGTAACTCACCGGGTCCTTCTTGGTGTAGGTCGAGGCCCACTTCACGCGGATCAGCATGAAGTCGTTGGCACCATAGTGCAGGACCGGCGGCACGCCCCGCTGGGCCAGGTGTGCGCGGTCCAGAAAGCTCACCTCGAGGTGCAGGGGAGCCTCGGCCCGGGCGGCGGTGGTTCCCATTAAGCCGCCCCCAACCATCAGTATCCAGATCCATCCGCTTAGTTGATGCACACCATCGCTCCCATCATTGCGTTTCAATAAACCTGGCGCAGGCTCAGTAGCACGTTCCATCCCACCGGGGGCCAACTCGAGTTGTCGTCGCAATCCTGGTGGGATAGAAAATTCACGTGGCCATCCAGATACAGAACATTGCGCCCGTCCGGGCCCATGTGGGCGTTGTACGGAATGGCGTTGCCGTTGGCATCGCCTTCCAATTGCCGCTGCCACAGGTCGTTCAGGAGAATGGCGCTGCTCATATGCTGAAACTGCGTCAGCCGGGCATTATTGCCGAACGCCGACCCGCTGCCGTAGAAACCCGGCAGATTCCACGCCGTGTTCTGGAAGTAAGAATGCGCGGTCGTGAAGCCATCGGCCGTCGGCCGTCCGGAACTGCTGGGGCAAATGAAGACCGCCACGGACTGTTTGCCGAGGATTGAACCCGAGTTGTAATACACGGCCCGAGCCGTCACCGATCCCGCGGTCATCGCGTCGGAATCAAAGCCCAGATAGGGGGCGATGCAGTTCTGGAAACTCAGATAGGCCGGGAAGCTCCCCATGCGCCAGCGCGGCAGCCACTGGTGGTGTTCTTCTGCATACATCTGGTAGGCCAGCCCTTGTTGCCGCTCATTGGCGGCACACTGCGTCACCCGGGCCGCTTCGCGGGCGTTTTGCAGCACCGGCAGCAGCAGACCCATGAGCAGGGCGATGATGGAGATCACCACCAGGAGTTCGATCAAGGTAAATGCTGCGGCGGGTTGAGCCCCCGCCCCCGCCCCCGCAATGGTGCAGGCCGGGCGGATCTGAGGATGCTCGCGATGCGTCATGGCTTGATGCCTCCCGTCGGCAAGACGTTGCAGGTCCGCCTCCCGGGTCACGGTCGGGACAGAGCAGGGCTCGTCTGTTTTGCCGCTGGCTGCCAGCCTTGGCCCGCCGCCGGGCTGCCGGCCTGGAGCCGGAAATCCCCCTGGCCCGCGTCTACCCAGCGCGGATCTCCGACCTGACCGTGGGTTTCCAGACCCGTGGCGCTGCGCAACGCCGCCAGGCTGGTGTACAGCCCCTGGTCGTAGGCCCCCTGGGTGACGGACACGCGCAAGCCATCCCCGGCCGCGGCCCCGGGAAGCCGCGCGTAGAAATTGTCATCCACGATGTTGTCCGCCGCATCCTTGCCGTCGAACAGCACCACGTCGATCCGGGCATCCCCCAGAATGTTGCGCTCCACCCGGTTGTGGATGAGCTTGCGGCCCCCGAACTCCCGGCGCGGCATGCCGTGCAGCACGATGTTCCAGCGATTGCCCCAGCAGGTGTTGTTTTCCACGATCGCACTTTCCGAAGCCGAGATGTAGATGCCCTGGTTGCGGCTGCCCAAGACACGATTGTTACGGATCAGGGCCCCGAACTGGTCGCCCGGCGCCGGCTGAGCGATCTCATAGAAAATGCCAGTGGTGTTGCCTTGGACAAGGTTGTCTTCGATGACATTGCTCCCCAGGCCGCCATCGAACCAGATGCCCGGCCCGCGGTTGTCCACCACTCTGCAATGCCGGATGGTGATGCCCCGGCAGCAGGGCACCAGTTTCAAACCCCCGGCGTGCCATTGATCGTAGAAATGCCGGTAGTTGTTGCCGCTGACCTCCAGGTCCTCCAGCAGGATGTCCTGGGGCGCGCGGTTGAGGTACCAGTGCCAGCCGTGCGCGGCATCCGATCCGTTGATGTTCACCCCCACGGCTCCGTTATCACAGATGCGGCAGCGGCGCACGGTATGGTGGTCGCCCAGCATGCCCAGCCCCCCGAAATCGCCGCTGTTGAACTGGCAGTCTTCGATCGTCCAGTGCGCGGGCCCGGTATTGACAACTCCCCCGTCGCGGCTGTTCTTGGCCGTCATGTTGCTGTAGCGAAACACCAGGTTGCGCAGCACCACGTACGAAGCCTTGCCCCCATGCAGCACGAAGTCTTTTACGCTGGCTTCCATGTCGTGCGTGTTGGGGTCCGTCCGGTCGGCCAGCATGCACGACAGGGTCCGGGTCCCGGCGTCGTAGTAGAACGACCCGGGCTTGAGATCGGCCAGCCCCCGGCCCACCGGCGGGAGAATGACGATCTTGTGGTAGCCGCCGATGTCGCCGACCTGCTGCCACTTATTGTGAATGCCAATTTGCTGCAGGGGCCGGCCATCCACGAACAACTGCTGACTGTCCACCGGCCAGTCGGCCACCTGCCAGACCCCGTGGCCCTGGGGCTTCCAGTCCTTCACAGGTTGAGAGCCTTCGATCAAGACCTGCCCGGCCTGTTGGCCCAGGATCGTCAGTGGCTGGCCTGGAGCCCCGCCCCGGGGCATTACCAGGTCGCCTTCGTGGTAGGTCCCCTCCGCCAGCGTGATCACCGTGCCGGGGCCGGCCAGGGCCAGAGCTTTCCCCAGCGTGCGCAGAGGATGAGTTTGATTTCCCTCCGCGCGGTCATCCCCCGCGGGGGCCACGAACAAGGCGCCAGGCCAGGAGTTTGGCCCGGCGCGGGGGGCTGGGGGGGCCTGCGTTACAGCCATCGCCCCGGTGGCCAGGGCCGCGGCAACGCTCAGGATGACCCCCCGGCCTGCCGGAAGGGCTGCGGCATGCTGGTCCTTGGCCTTGACGGGCTGCGTCTTGTCCCCGGCCCCAGGCTTCGGGTCGGCCTCCTTCATGGTCAGGCTGATGGTCTTCTGGCCCCGGCCGACGACCGGCCCGCCCGGCTTGGCGGCGTAGTAAACCTTGACGGTAAAACGGTACGTCCCCGGGGCCAGGGCCGGGCAGGCGCCCAGGGGCCCATCCACGTAGCAGTTCTTCTCTTTCGACCACTGGTTCATGTAGCCCATCGTGCCGGCCGCACGCGCCCCCAGGTCCAGCCGGTATGTCATCGCGGTCACGTTGGTGGCCACATAGGGCGGGTTGACCCGCTGGATGAACTGGGGCTGGCCGCCCCAGGTCTGCCGCCCGCCGTTGGCACTGGCAAAATCCATGGCGGCGCTCAGGACGCTCAGATAGGGCTGCTTGGCCCCCTCCGGCCGCTCAAAGCCTTCCCAGCTAACCCGCACCCAGAGCTTGGCTCCCGGGGCCAGCGCCGGCGCGGCGGCGGTGAACTCCTGGCCATCCAAAGAGTAGGTGATCTTCAGCGGGATGGGCGTCACGGACGCTTCCTCCGCCCGCACGCCCGCCCCGCCGGCCAGGACCACCATCAGGGTCAGCCACATCATTCGCTGCCACATATCCAGGTCTCATTCCACCCCCGGAAGGGCCCGCAGAATCGGCCAGTCTGGCGCGGGGCCGGGCCGATCTCATCCACCCCCGGAAGGGCCCGCAAGTTGGGTCACGCCTGCTGCTGCCGCCGCCGCGGCAGCAGCATGACCCCGGCCAGCCCGATCAAAACCAGCGAGGCCGGTTCGGGCACCACGTCCGCGTAAGACTGGCCGAGTCTGATTTCATCAAACGAACCGGTGGTCGTATTACTGCTCGAACTACTGACGCGGATGCTCATTCGGTCAAAACGGACATAGCTTGAAGTCGTACTCAATGCCAGCGTTGCATCGGCAGGTGACGCGGCGCTGGTGGGATTCACCCACAGGTTGGCCTCTTTGTTCGTCAGATCCAGCTTGAGAACCAGCAAGGCCGCAGTCGCCGAAATGCCCGTGTCGGACTTGGCGCTGCTCGACGTTACAGGTGACGCGACATACCAGGTTCCGGCACTGGCGCCTCCAGAATAACCGATGCGAACTGGCACGTTACTGTTGCTATCGTTGAGTTGAACATAGCCGAAGGAGGTCGAATTCCCTCCATCATTACTGGCCATCACACTCAACCAGTAGGTCCCTGAATCCTTCGTTGAGGAGAAAATCGTCCGGTTCGCGTTGGACGACACATTGGCGCCCGTCGCCGCCAAGACCATCCGGTTGCCAATGCCGGTGATGCCATCTTCCGAAAGCGTTGGATTGGTTACCGTCTGGCTGCCGTTTGTGCCACTACCGACCGATGCAGACCATGCGCTTTGCCAGCCACTACCTCCGTTCAACCCACTGACGGCACTACCAGCCGTGTAATCAAATCCTTCGTATGCCAGCAAACTCGCCCAGGCCGGACTGCCCGCCAGCGCCAGCACCGCCGCCACCACCCCCATTCCATAAACCTTCCGCATGATGCGCTCTCCTTTCGAGTAGAAAATGACCCATCCGAACGTTTCAATTCG
>JAJXSS010000245.1 GCA_021784455.1 Planctomycetota bacterium | reverse complement strand
ACCCACTTCGATGCTCATGCGGTGCTCGGCCATGAAAACAAACAGCACCACCCCGTTATCCCGCTTCTTCTGCCCCACACCCCAGGCCTGAGCCACGCGGACGGTGTAGTCCTCGAGGGAGGCATCGGCCGGCAGGCGGGGGAACACCGCCACCACGACCTGGTTGGAGGTCTGGCGTTCGAAGGCCGCCAGTTCCTGATCCAGATGGCTGGCGACGGCGGGGGAAACCACGTGGGCGTAGTCGTTGAAGTGGTGGGGGGGCGCGGGGGGAATCACCTCTGCGGCCCGGGCCGGCTTCACCGCCAGCACGGCCATCAGGCTAAAGAGGATCACCGCAGGGGCATGCCATCGTCCCAGGCGCGGGCGGCGAAGCTCTGGGCGCGAGCCAGCATGCCGGCAGGATGAAAGGGGGTAGCGGGACACAGTCTGACTCCAGTCCGGCAGGGGCTAGGGTTGGGCCGGGGCGGCGGCTGCTCCGGCCGGCGGGGAGGAAAAGTCGAATTCCACCTTGGGCGGCGTGGCCGCCCCGCTGACGGCCTGGAAGTAGGGCTTGGGCTGGAAGCCGAACAGGCCGGCCATCAGCACATCGGGGAAACTCTTGATGGTGGTGTTGTAGGACCGCACGGCATCGTTGAAGCGGCCGCGTTCCACGCTGATGCGGTTTTCGGTGCCTTCCAGTTGCACCTGGAGATCGCGGAAATTCTGGGTGGCTTTGAGGTCGGGATAGCGTTCGGCGACTACGAGCAGTCGGGACAGAGCCCCCGACAGACCGCGCTGAGCGGCTTCGAACTCAGCCAGTTGCTGCGGATTTGTTGGGGCCGTGCTGGGGTTGATCTGCACCCGGCCTACGGAGGCCCGGGCGTTGGTGACGGCTTCGAGGGTCGACTTTTCAAAGCTGGCCGCCCCCTTCACGGTGGCCACCAGATTGGGGATCAGGTCGTACCGCCGCTGGTACACGTTCTGGACCTGGGCCCACTGCTTGTCCACTTCCTGGTTGCGGCTGACCATCTGGTTGTAGCTGAAGACCAGGCCCAGGCCCAGGACCAGAACGATAACCATGCCGATGGCGGCGGCGATCAGACAACCCACGACACCCTTGTTCATGTGGAGACTCCGTCCGCATTTCCGCAGCGGCCTGCGGCCAAGGCAGCAAGCGCCGGGTCGCGCGAGGCCAGCCGGTTGGGTTCGAGCACAGATTCTAACATGCTGGCGCAACCGGAATTGCCCGACGCAGGGCCGGATGGTGTGGAAGTGGGGTGCCCGAGGGAGCCTGGCCCTCTCCCTGCCGATACTGGTGTTGGCCCGGTGGACGGGGCCAAGTCGGTGGAGTGCGGGGGGCTGACTTCGTATCATGCCCGGATGAGCCACAATATTTCATCCTCCGCCATGGAGCGCAAGGCCTTTGAGTCGGACACGGTGGATGTCATGGGTGGGGCCGCACGCTGGGAAATCAAAGTCCACGAGCACGGTCTGATCGCCCTGGTGGATGTGATGCCGCGGTTGGTGCCGATCGGGCAGACGGCGGATGCGGCCATTGTGCAGGCGGCCCGGGTGTCTTATGGGCAAGGCACCAAGAAGGTGAGCGAAGATCGCGGGCTGATCCGTTATCTCCTGAGGCACCGACACACCACACCGTTTGAGATGATCGAATTCAAGTTCCATGTGGTGATGCCGATTTTTGTCGCGCGGCAGTGGATTCGGCATCGCACTGCCAATGTCAACGAGTATTCCGGCCGGTATTCCGTGGTGCCTGACCGGTTCTACCGGCCCAGCATTCAGAATATCCGCCAGCAGTCGACGGGCAACCGGCAGGGGGGGGACCAGCCGGTGGATCTGGCGACGGCCGAGGGGTTTCTGGCCTACCTGGACCGGTGCGAGAAGGCCTACCGAGAGTACGAGGGCCTCTTGGCCCAGGGGGTATCGCGCGAGCTGGCCCGCATCGGGCTTCCGCTGAACGTTTACACCGAGTGGTACTGGAAGTGCGACCTGCACAACGTGCTGCACTTTCTGGAGCTGCGCCTGGACGAGCACGCCCAGCAGGAGATCCGCGACTTTGCCCAGGCCATGCTGGAACTGATCCGGCCGATTGTGCCCGTGACCTGCGAGGCGTTTGAGGATTACGCCCTGGGGGCCGTGCACCTCACACGCCTGGAGGTGGAGGCCTTGAAGACCGGTCAGCCTCTGGCCAGCGACAACCGGCGTGAGCAGGCGGAATGGGAGGCCAAAAAGGCGCACCTGGGGCTCTAGACGCGGCCGCCACCCGCCCGGCTGCCACTTGGCCATTGAGAGGGCGACACGGTTGAGATGAGAGCAGGTACAATCCAGAAGCCGGGCGGTTAGCTCAGTTGGCTAGAGCGCGTCCCTTACAAGGATGAGGTCGCAGGTTCGAGCCCTGTACCGCCCATTCCCGCACTTCTGATGAGTTGCACGCTGACGCACCGACTAACTCCCCTTCACAATTTCCCTTGCTTTCAGGGATATCGTGGGTCGGGGTCTGTTCGGGTTGTGTGTCTGTGCATCGCCTTGCGGCTGTGGACTGCATCGTATTTTGCATCGCCCTGTCTGGCTTGGCCGGGGGGTTGGGCCATGCCCGTACAGGCAGCCGCCGGTCAGGTACACCTCGAGGCCCGGCTGGGTACGGGCCCTCTCCTCCAGAACCGTGGCCAGGTGCAGTGAATTGGTGATCACGCGCAGGGGAAACGACGGCAGGCAGGCGCCTATATGAAAGGTCGTGCTGCCGCCGTCGATCATGAGGACCTCCCCGGGCTTAAGAAGCGTCACCGCCTGGCGGGCCAGATGGAGTTTCGCGCTGGAATGCTCCCGCTGGCGCAGGGTAAAGGGCAGCATGGTACCCGGGTCGGCCTGCCCGACCCCGCCATGGGCCCGGCGCAAGAGCCCGCGCCGAGCCAGTAATTCGGCATCGCGCCGCGCGGTGGCCGCGCTGGCGCCCGTCAGTTGCATGACATCCTGCAGACTAAGGAAACTGCGCTCCCGTAGTTGCATCAAGACCAGTTCGTGTCGCTGCAGGGCATTCATAATTTTGATGCGTGCTCGCTCAGAAACAATCATTCATTCTAGTGCTCGTATTCACAATCGCAACCAGAATCAGCACATCCAGTCAGACTGGCCAGCGCAGAGCTTGACATCTGGCTGAATATAGTTGATAGTGACTTATTATGCTTGTTTCTGATCAAACTCGGTCAGTACTGGTCATGGGGGGCCACACCAATCTGCACCTTGAAGTGGGGCTCAAGACCGATCCGGTCGAATACCGCTATTCGTACCCGTGGCTGTTCCGTCTGGCTGCGGAGGAGGGCATCCGGCACCTTCAATTGGGCAGCTTCTTCGAGATCTACCAGCTTCCGGATGAGTATTTCCGCGAGCTTCGCCGCAGGGCCGATGATGCGGGCGTGGCCATCACCAGCCTGTTCACGGCCCATCGGGAATTGGGCGGCTTCTTTCGCGACGATGGGCCGGGGTGGGTGGCCGTGGCCCGCCGGAATCTGGAACGGTTCATTCAAATAGCAGCACTGCTGGGTGCCAAATCGGTGGGGGCCAACCCCGGCGCCGTGCTGCGCGACCGCATGGGCACCAAAGAGCGGGGCCTGAAGACCTACCTGGGCCACTTCAAGGAGGCGATGCATCAGGCAGGCGATCTGGGCATTGAATGGCTGACCATTGAACCCATGTCCTGTCTGGCCGAGCCCCCCACGCTGCCGCAGGAGATTCAGGCGATGGGCGGTGAACTGGAGGCCTATCACGCGGCCCACCCCGGGACCTGCCGAGCCGGCATGTGCGTGGATGTGGCCCATGGCTACGCCGATGCTCAGGGGCGCACGGTGCATGACCACGTGGAACTGCTCGAAGCGGCGCTGCCGTGGTGCTGCGAACTGCACCTGAAGAACACCGATGACCAGTTCCATTCGACGTTTGGCTTCTCGGATCGAGAGCGGGCCCGGGGTATCGTGAAGGTGCCCGAGATCGTGGCGGCCTTGAGCCGTCACGCGGATTGCCTGCCCACGAAGCATTTGATCGGTTACCTGGAGATCGGCGGGCCCAAGGTGGGGCGCGATTACTCCGATGGCCAGCTCGAAGCCATGATCCGCGAGTCGCTGCGCTACCTGAAACAAGCCTACGTAATGCCCGACGAGCCGGTGCCGGCGGCTCCGCCCGTGCTTAGCATCGGGGCAGTGCAACTGCCCGGAGCGAGTATGCCGGGGGTGCAGATCGCCCCGTCCATCATGTGCGCCGATCAGTGCCACCTGGAAGAGTCCATCCGCGGTCTGGAAAGCGCCGGAGCCGACCTGCTGCACTTCGATCTGATGGACACGCACTTCACCCCCAACATGCCGCTGGGGCTGGTCACCCTGGAGCAGCTTCGCCCCTTGACCCATCTGCCTTACGACGCCCACCTCATGGTCACCAACCCGGACTTCTTCATCCGCGAACTGGCGCGGATCGGGGTCCAATATTGCTCGGTGCACGCCGAGGCCTGCCCCCACCTGGATCGGACGCTGACCCTCCTGCGCGACAGCGGCATGAAGGCCGGGGTGGCCTTGAATCCCGCCACTCCGCTGAACGTGCTGGAGTACGTGCTGGATCGGCTGGACTTCGTGCTGATCATGACGGTGAATCCCGGGTTTGCCGGCCAGAAGCTGGTGCCGGCCGGCCTGCGCAAGATTGCCGATTGCCGGGCCTACCTGGACCGGCAGAGGGCGGCGCAGCGCATCCCGATCGAGGTGGATGGCAACGTCTCTTTCGAGCACATCCCCGCCATGGTGGCGGCCGGCGCCGACATGCTCGTGGCCGGAACCAGCTCGATCTTCCACAGCGGTGGGAGCCTGCAGGCCAACACCACCCGCCTGCGTGACGCCATTACGCAGGGGTTGGCCCGCCGCCAACGCTGACTGTTACGAGTTCGACCCGATGACGACCGACCTTCCAACCATGCAGGGGCTTGTTCTTCACGCCGTCGCCGATCTGCGCGTGCAGGCGGTGCCGCGGCCCGCCGTGCCCCCGGGCTGGGGTCTGGTACGCGTGGGTTTCTGTGGTGTCTGCGGATCGGATATCCCTCGCATCTTCAAGAAGGGTACCTATCGGTTCCCCACGATCTGCGGCCACGAGTTCGCGGGCGTGGTGGAGGTGGTCAACGATCCAGCGGCGGCCTTTCATCCGGGGGACCGCGTGGCGGTTTTCCCCCTGATCTGGTGCGGTCGGTGCGCCGCCTGTGAACGCGGCCGGTACGTGCAGTGTGAGCATTACGACTACCTGGGCTCCCGCCGGGACGGGGGCTTTGCCCAGTACGTCGCCGCCCCGCTGCAGAATCTGGTGCCCGTGCCCCAGGGTGTATCGCTGGAAGCGGCCGCCATGACCGAGCCGGCGGCCGTGGCCCTGCACGCCCTGCGCCGCATGGGGGGGCCGTTGCTGGACCAGACTCTGGCGGTTTTCGGGGCCGGACCGATTGGTCTGATGCTGGCCCAGTGGGGTCGGGCCATGGGGGCCGCCCGCATCCTTCTCTTTGATGTGCTGTCGGCCAAGCTCGACATGGCCCGGAGGTTGGGGTTCACCGATGCCTTCAACAGCCGCGATCAGGATCCGGTCCAGGCGGTCGATCAGATCACGCACGGGCGGGGCGCCCACGTGACGGTGGATGCGGCCGGCGTGCCGGCGACCTTGCTGGCGGCCCTGGCCACGGCCCGGGCCGGTGGCCGGGTAGTGCTGTTGGGCAATCCCTCCGGCACCGTGCCACTGCCCCCCGCCCTGATCAGCCAACTGATGCGCCGCGAGGTCACCCTGCTGGGAACGTGGAACTCAGACTATTCCGCCGCCGGTAGCGATGACGACTGGCGCACCGCCCTGGCCGCCATGGCCCGGGGCACGCTGGATGTGACGTCCTTGATCACCCACCAGGTTGGCCTGGAAGAAGCCATCGCGGCCCTAAAGAGGATGAACGAAGGCAAAGACTTCTTTGCCAAGGTTTTGATCCAGCCCTGAGGCGGTTTGATCCGCCCGGGGCTGTTAGTGGAGATCCCCATGCTCGCCGCCGTGCTTGAAGCCCCGGACCGGCTGACCCTCCGCGAAGTTCCGATCCCCGAGATCGACGACGATTCGGCCCTGCTCGAGGTCAAGTCGGTGGCTATCTGTGGTTCCGATGTCCGGATCCTTCACCATGGCAACCCCCGGGTGAAGCCGCCCACCATCATCGGCCACGAGATCGCCGGGGTGGTCACCAAGGTGGGCCGCCACGTCACCCGCATCAAGGAAGGTCAGCGCATCGCCCTGGGGGCGGATGTGCCGTGCGGGCAGTGTTCGTGGTGCCGCAACGGGCAGGGCAATAACTGCGCCACCAACTTGGCCGTGGGCTACCAGATCCCGGGGGGCTTTGCCCAGTACATGAAACTGCCCCGCGTGCTTCTGGAGGAAGGGCCCGTCACGCCGTTTACCGATGGGCTCAGTTTTGATGAAGCCGCCCTGGCCGAGCCGCTGGCCTGCGCCATCAATGGTCTGGAACTGGTGGGGATGTCTCTGGGCAAGACGGTGGTATTGATCGGCCTGGGGCCCATCGGCTGCATGATGATCGACCTCGCCCGCATCATGGGGGCCGTGCAGGTCATCGCCATCCAGCGTTCGGCCCTGCGCATGGAGATCGCCAGAGCCTACGACGCCGACGCCTACGTATATTCGTCCCAGGAGAACATCGTGCAGCGCTGCCGCGAACTGACGGGCGGTGAAGGCCCGGATGTGGTCATCACGACCTGCGGCGATGTGGCCGCCCACGAGCAGGCCATCGAGATGGTGGCCCACCGCGGCTTCGTCAACCTGTTCGGAGGGCTGCCCAAGGATGCCCGGCCCATGTCGCTTTTGTCCAACACCATCCACTACAAGGAATGCTTCGTGACCGGCTCGCACGGGTGCGTTCCGCGTCAGCACGAAGCGGCCGTGCGTCTCTTGGAAAACAGCCGGGTGCGGGTCAAGCCCCTGATCACCCACCGCTTCCCGCTGGCCAAAATCGACGAGGCCTTCAATGTCATGGAATCACGGCAGGGCATGAAGATCATGGTGCATCCTAATTGATCCGGGGAGCAGATGCGTCG
>JAJXSS010000244.1 GCA_021784455.1 Planctomycetota bacterium | reverse complement strand
ACGACAACATGCGGGTGCGCGAGTACCTGGATTTCTTCGGGGCCGCCTTCCGCATTCCGCGGGCCCGGCGGCTCAAGCGCATCGAAGAGGTGATGGAGATCACCGGCTCGACCTACATGCGCGACCGCTACGTGGAGAGCCTGTCCCACGGCATGAAGCAGCGCGTGGGCATCGCCCGCACGCTCCTGCACGACCCCCAGGTGCTGATTCTCGACGAGCCGGCCAACGGTCTGGACCCCCAGGCCCGCATCGAGATGCGGCAGATCCTGCTGCGTCTGGCTGATATGGGCAAAACCCTGATCGTTACCAGCCACATCCTGCCCGAGCTGTCCCGCATCTGCAATGTGGTGGCCATCATCACCACCGGCAAGCTGCGGGCCTTCGGCTCCCTGGACGACATCATGCGCCAGGTGCGCCAGCGGCGGATGTTCGAGGTGCAACTGGTGTCGGTGATGGATGTGGATCGCACGGCCAGCACCATCGGCGGCGGTCTGGAGCCCAAGGCTGAGATCACCATCTCCCGGGCCGAGGGCATGGTGCGTTTCTCCACCAGCAAGGATGATGAGGAACTGGCGGGCATCCTTCAGAGCCTGGCCGCCCAGGGTATCGGCATGGTCCAGTTCCGCGAGCAGGAACTGGACCTCGAAGACGCGTTCCTCTCGGTGACCCGTCAGAATACCGCCACCGCCGGGCGCCCGGTGTCAGGGGGGAAGGCCTGATGACCAACCCGATCATCCAGCGTGAACTGGTGGGGACGCTGCGGCGCCGGCGGGCCCTGTTGCTGATGGTGGGCCTGGTGGCGGCGCTGGCGCTGTTGGTGGTGCTGCGCTGGCCCGATGAAGGCCGGGCCAGCCTGCGTTTCGGCTATGACGTCTATACCGCCACCCCCCAGCAGGCCACGGAACTGGGCCGGTTGATTCTCGAGAACCAGAAGCCCCGTCCGCCGCAGCCGATCCTGCCCCGCCGGCCCGTCTTTCGGGCGGGGGCGGCCCTGCCCCAGGCGGTGAACCTGGTGGTCGAGGCGGGCCGTCCGGGTCTGGACGATCGGTCGCCCCGGGTGGCCCTGGGCGTGGTTGTGGCCGCCGCTGAGGCCCGGGTGCGCCTGGTGCTGCCGCCGGATGCCGCGGCCCGGGATGCCCGGCTCAATGAGACGGCCTTGCGCCAACTGGTGGCCGAGCGGGGCCGGGGGCTGACCATCCGCGAGGTGCGCGAAGTGCCGCTCAGCGGCGCCGACTCACGCGTGGTCTTGCGCGTGTTCGCTTACGGCCTGATGGTGGGCCTGCTGCTGCTGGCGCCGGCGTTCCCCGCCACCACCATCGTGCGTGAGCGGCTCTCGGGCACGCTGGCGCTATTGCTCAACTCGCCCATGAAGCCCTGGGACATCATGCTGGGCAAGCTGGTCGGCGTGGCCGGCTATGTGCTGCTGCTGGTGGTGTTGAGCCTGCCCGCCGCGGCCGCGTGCTACGCCATGGGCGGCACGAGCTTCACCGGGGAACTGGTGCCGGTGTACGCAGTGCTGATCCTGATGGCCCTGCAATATGCCACCCTGGGCCTCTTGGTGAGTTCCTACGCCAATAGCGCCGACACGGCCCTGCGGGCCACGTACGGCCTGGTGCTGGCCCTGGCGGTCCTGACCATCGGGCCGTATCAGTTTGTGCAGGCTCTGCCGGAATGGCGCATTGACACCTTCGGCATCACGCTGCACCTGGCGGGCTGGCCACGCACGGTGCTGGACTGGTTGCGCAGCGTCTCGCCCATCTCCGCCATGATGGAGGCCCTGGGCCAGGGGGATGTGGGCAGCCGCGGGTTGCTCACGTCGGGCGGCGTGGTGGGCCGGTACATCGTGCTGGCGGTGATTTCCATCGTGGGTCTGGCGGCCTGGACCACGCGCCGGCTTAACGGCTGGATGCTCGACCGCCCGCGTGCCGCCGGCGCAATCACCGACGAACAGTCCCGGGGCGTGCAGGCCTACCGGCGCATCATGTACCTGTGGTTCTTCGATCCCCAGCGCCGCACCGGCCTGATCGGCCCGCTGACCAACCCCGTCATGGTCAAGGAATTCCGCTGCCGGCGCTTCGGACGCAAAAACTGGATGATGCGCATGATCGTGGGCTGCGCCATCGTTTCGCTGGGCCTGGCCTGGCTCAGCAGCCTGACCTGGCTGGTGCGGCTGGAGCAGCAGGAGAACGTGGCCGTGCTGGGCTCGATCATGGTGATCCTGCAGGTGGCCCTGATCGTGCTGCTGACCCCCAGCCTGGCCGCGGGGCTGGTGAGCTCCGAACGCGAGAGCGGCGGTTGGCAGCTTCTGCAGATGACCCCGCTGTCGCCCTGGACGATCATGACCGGCAAGCTGCTGTCGGTCCTGACGACGCTGATCCTGATCCTGGTGGCCACGCTGCCGGGCTACGTGGTGATGGTCTTTATCGCCCCCGATCAGGCGCCGCGCGTGGTCTACGTGCTGGTCAGCCTGCTGCTGACCGCGTTTTTCACCCTCCTGGCCAGCGCCGCCATCAGCAGCATGTTCAAACGCACGGCCACGGCCACGGCCACGGCCTATACCTTTATCGTGGCCCTGTGCGCCGGCACGCTGCTCATCTGGATGGCCCAGGGCTCCCCGTTCTCGGTCCAGACGGTGCAGTGGGTGCTGCGTTTCAATCCCCTGGCGGCGGCCCTGCAGATGATCGATGCCCCCGGCTTCCGCCAGTATGCCCTGGTGCCGGCCAACTGGTGGATTGTCGGCGCCGGCTGCGTCCTGGCGGTGCTGCTGCTGCTGTACCGCACGTGGCGGCTGTGCCGCCCGAGTTGAGTGCTGGACGAGCCGCGACCGCCCGGGAACCAGGGCGCGGGCGTGGTGAGCGCAGAGAAGAAATACGTCTGCCCCGCTCCGGGGGCGGGTCGTTGCGAAAGGTTCTGCGTATGCGTGTGCCTGTGGTGACGGTCATTGGATTGCTCGTGGGCGTGTTTTGCCTGGGCGCCCGGTCTGCGGCCCAGGCCGCCACGCCGGAGGTGGTTCCCTCGGCCCGGGGAGCCCATGGGGTGGACTGGCCGATGTTCAACGATCCCGCGGAAGACCCGCTGCCGGTGGACAAGGTGTTCCGTCCGAGACTGGCGGTGCTGTGGGGGCAGGCCCTGGCCCGGCCGGAGGTGGAACTTCGTCGCCAGGCCGCCGAGGCCATCATCAAGGCCCATCGGGAAGGTATGAAGGGGCTGGACACCCTGATTCCGGCCCTGCGCCGGGTGCTGCGGGACGGCGGCACGCCGGGCGTGGCCCAGGATGAAGCGGCCCTGGCCCTGATCGAACTGGATGACCGGGCATCGGCGGAGGATGTTCTCAAGCTCATGGAGCACACGCCCTCCTGGCAGGTTGAGCTGCTGGATGCCGGCTTGGCGCGTTGGGATTACGCTCCGGCCCGGGCGGTGTGGCGGGCCCGGCTGGATCAGGCCCAGTCCTCGGCCAGCGGGCGCAGCAGTGCGGCCCGCTGCCTGGGCCTGGTGCACGATGAAGACGCGGCCGGGGCCCTGGAAAAACTGGTGCGCCAGGCATCCACCGAGCCGATGCTGCGCCTGGCCGCGGCCGAGGCCCTGGCCCAACTGGCCCAGGCTCCGGTGGTGCCCCTGGCACGAACGGTGAGCCGCGGCGATCTGCTGGACCGGGTCTGTGCGGCCAAGCTGCTGACGGGGCGAAAGGACGATGGGGCCCTGCAACTGGACCACGATCTCCTGGAGGATCCCAGCCCGGCGGTGGTGGCGGTGGCGCTGGCCAATCTGCTGCAGGTGGCGCCGGCCCGGATCAGTGCGGCGGATGCGGCCCGTCTGGCCGGTAGCCCCGATGCCAACGTGCGCCGTCTGGCGGCCCAGGCCCTGGTGCAGGAGTCCACCGCGGAGGCGGTCGTTCATCTGGCGGACCTGCTGGCCGATGAGAACCCGATGCTGCGCTGCGATGTGCGGGAATGGCTGGTCACGATGGCCGGCCGCGCGGAGTTGCGCCAGGCCGTGATCGATGCGGCGCGGCGGCATCTGGATGGTGCGGCCTGGCGCGGGCAGGAAGAAGCGGCCTACCTTGTGGGCTCCCTGGACTGCAAGGAGTGTGCGGATCGCCTGCTGGACCTGATGGTGGCGCCGCATCTGGAGGTGCGTCTGGCGGCATGCACGGCTTTGCGCCGCCTGGCCGTGCCGGCGACGTTCGCCCGCATGCTGGCTCGGGCCCGGGACCTGGCCCATCAGAGCAGCGCGGCGGTGGAGGCTGCCGCCCCCCCGGCCGGCAAAGGCCAAGCCGGCCCGCTGCCGGACCGGGCCGCCCGCGCACGGGAGGCGCTGGAGGCGGCCTCCATCGGCCAGGAAATGGCCCAGCTCATCCAGACCTTCGGCCCGCACGACTACAAGCCGGCGGAAGGGTTCCTGCGCAGCCTGGTGCCCAAGAACATGGCCCTGCCCGACCTGGGCCGGGCGGCGGCCATTTGGTCGCTGGGCTTCATGTATCCGGATGATAAGGCCGCGAAACTCGGCAGCATTCTGGCCGGGCGCCTGTCCGATCTGTCGCCCATGATGCCGGAATCCCAGAATGTCCGCTCGATGTCGGCGGTGACCATCGGGCGGCTCAGGGCCCGGGCGGGACTGGCGGCCGTGGAACAGTTCTATAAGGACGAGGCCTCCACAGTGGAAATCGGCGGCATGTGCCGGTGGGCCATCATGCGCATCACCGGTCAGACCCTGCCGCCGCTGCCGCACCTGGTGGATGAACCGCAGGGCTGGTTTTTGGAGCCCCTGGAACGGAATTAATTCTCGATTTTAGGATTTTGATTTTCGATTGCTCCCGGGAATCCCCGGTCCACGGAACCTCCGGCCTCCGGTCCCCGGAACCTCCGGCCTCCGGCCCCCGGAACCTCCGGCCCTCGGGATCCTCGAAGTGGCCGGAATCCCCGGAAGCGTGACCCGGGAAAGACGGGGCGAGTTGCGTCTTTTGGCTGGGATGCAAAAACAGGAATGACCGGTGTATGCGACGCGAGCGTGAACAACTGCGATCCCTGGCCGAGGCGGACATCGCGCTGCGGGTGCGTTACGCCGAATGCGACCCGATGAACGTGGCCCACCACGCCGCCTATCCGGTCTGGCTGGAGATTGCGCGGACGGATCTGCTGCGCCAGCAGGGGCTGACCTATAAGGGGGTGGAAGCCGCGGGGATCTACATTGTGGTGGCGGAACTGAACATCCGCTACCGCAAGCCGGCGTTCTACGATGATGCGCTGCGGGTGCATGTCCGTCTGCTGGAGTCGGCCGGGGTGCGCATCGAGCACGACTATGGGATCTACCGGGATCAGGATCTGTTGGCCCAGGCCCGGACGACGCTGGTGTGCGTGGATCGGACCGGCCGGCCATGCGTGCCTCCGGCGGGCATCCTGCCGGCGGCGCCGCCGGCAGGGTAGTGGGGGAGTTCAGAGTTCAAGATTCAAAGTGCAGGGTTGAAGCCTGGCCGGCGGGCGCTGGACAGGATCTCTGCGGCCTGCGCCGATTTGGGGCTCTGGACTTTGAGGCTGGATTCTGGAGGCGCGGCCCATTTGCCCTCCCAGACGGTTCAATTTACCGATTTTGCCTATTTTGACCAAAGTCGCGCCGGCGCTTGGACGAAGAGAGGCACGGGGGCCTGGTGGTCCCGCGCCGCGTTGGCGGTGGCGGAGGGGGGGCTAGGGGCAGGGGGTCAAGCCATGTCGGCAACGATCGTGTGGTTTGTGGCGTTGGCGGTGGTGACGGGGTTGGCTTTCACTTTTGGCCGGTGGCTGGGATCGGGATCGCGGCAGCGTGCTTGGATGGCCCTGGGGCTGGGGTTTATGGGTCTGGGCCTGTGGGCCTGGCTGATGCGCCACCCGGTGGTGGCGGTGCACATGATCCCGCTGGGTTTGCTGGCGCATATCGAGGGGACGGGGGCGGCCCCCATGTTCATGCTGGTGCTGGGGGTGGTGTTTGCTCTGGCCCAGCGGCCCAGGCAGCGTCATGTTGTCTATTTCGCCATCGGCCTGGGGGGGCTGTACTTCGTCAACGGTGGGCTGTGGATGCTGCAGACCACGCCGGCGAGCGTACTGGGGAATTCCGTGCAGGGGCGCGTGGTGCTGCAGACGCAGGACTACTCGTGCGTGCCGGCGGCCTGCGCCACGGCCTTGAACCGGTTAGGGTATCCCTCCAGCGAAGCGGAAATGGCGCTGATGACCCAGACCCGCCCGGGCACCGGCGCCACGGTGATCCGGGCCCTGGAAGGGCTCCGCCAGCGCCTGGCGGGGACGGGGGTTCGGCCGGAACTGGTCCAGCCGACGTACGAGGAACTGACCGCGGCGCCCATGCCGGCCGTGACCGCGCTGCAATTCGAAGCGACACGGCGGCACATGGTGGTGCTGGAACGGGTGGCGGCCAAGGGCGTGCTGCTGGCCGATCCGGAGATCGGGGAGTACTTTCTGGCCCGGCCGGACTTTGCGAAGGTCTATACCGGGCAGGCGATCATCTTCCGCCGGACGCGGTAATCGGGCCGTCGGGGACCACAGGAGGAGCAAGCAGGAGCAGAGGGCCAGGAGCGGGAGGAGGAGGGGGATGGTGGTGGCGCCGAAGCGGGGGCGGCCGGAGAAGCCGCGGCTCCGGGAAAGGCCGGGGACGCCCGGCACTTGGCCGGAGTCGATGAGGTCCTGGAGGAGGCGGCCTTCATCGGGACGGTGGAAGTGGGCATAGCCGCGGAGTTCTTCCTCGGTGGGCCCCCCGGAAGGGAGCGGAGTGTCTGATTTCTGATCTTTGATTTGTGATCTGGAGGAGGGGAGCGACGGGCGCGGAGCGGGGGTGGGATTTCGAATGCCGGGGTTCGGATTTGGAATGGGCGGGGATGGATCAGGGATTTCGGGTTGCGGGGATTGGGAGTTTGCGCGGGGGGCCGGGGCGGGGATCTCTGATTTCTGAGCGCTGGTTTCCGAACTGGCAGAAGAATGGCACTGACCGGGATCCTCCGTTTCGGCGGGGGGGTCGTCGTTGTCGTCCTCGGGGTAGTTGGGATCATCGAGGTCATCGTCGTACCAGGCGGGCCTGGGGGGCGGGGCAATTTTCGATTTTTGGTTTTGGATTTTCGCTTGAGGAGGGGCGGGGGTTTTGCCGGGGGCAGGGGTATT
>JAJXSS010000243.1 GCA_021784455.1 Planctomycetota bacterium | reverse complement strand
TTTTGATCGGGTCCCACCGCGATGGCGCTGGCGGCGGCGGTGCTGTCGATGTGGGTGATGCTCAGCAACCATTGGGTGATGCCCAGGTCTTGGGCGATCTTCCGGGCGTGGCCATGCAGCACCGGCCGGGGCTGGCCGGTCGGCTCACGCACCACCTCGCAGTCAGTCCAGGCGATGCCCAGGGCCAGGCCCGTGCCCAGGGCCTTGAGTACCGCCTCCTTGGCCGCAAAGCGCCCCGCCAGGTGCTCGGCCAGGCGCCGCCGGTCGGTGACATATCGCCGTTCGCCGGCGGTGAAGCAGCGCTGCAGGAAGCGGTCCCCGTGCACCTCGATCATGCGTGCGATGCGGGCGGTGTCCACAATGTCCAGGCCGTGGCCGATGATGCGCATGGGGACATTGTGGAGGAAGGCAGATGGAATGCCAAATTGCACGCAGTGAATCGCCCGGCAAACCACGGCGATATCCTTGAACCCCCTGGGACAGGGGGGTAGACTTTGGGCATGGAAAGCATCCGTATTGCTGATGCCCAATCGCGGTTGACCGAACTGGTCGCCTCACTGACCGCTGGCCGAGAGATCATTCTCACCCGCGATGATCAGCCGGTGGCTATGCTTTCGGCTGCAGCGCAAACTTCTCTTCGTGACATCCGACCTTCATCTGTCGGCGCGGTCCTGCGCCCATTCATTGCCGACGATGATTTGCTGGAGGAGATGAGAGCCTCATGATCGGGGCGGACACCACTTTTTTGGTCCAGTTGGAGATCCGGGAGATGCCTGAGCATTCCCGGGCCCATGAATTGCTGCAGCGCGAAGTGCTGGATCGAGGGGAGGAATTGGCTTTGGCGCCCCAAGTCTTGGCCGAGCTCATGCACATCGTCACCGATCCACGCCGGTTTCAGCATCCCTTGAGCATGGCACAGGCACTGGAGAAGGCCCACTTCTGGTGGCATGCCCGCGAGGTCCGGCACGTTTACCCGACGGCCGAGTCCACCACCCTCTTCCTGGACTGGATCGGTCGGTTCACTCTGGGCCGCAAACGGCTGCTGGACACGCAGTTGGCCGCGATGCTCTGGACGGCCGGTGTGCGTCGCATATTCAGCTCCAATGCCCGTGACTTTGCCGTGTTTCCCGATTTGCAGGTCATTTCGCCCTAGGGTTTCGACCCCAAAGACACCCACCGGCCCTTGGGCCCGCTATCATTCTGGACCGTATGAACCCAGAACTTGAATCCATCGCCGGCAAAGTCGCCGCCCAGGAGCGTCTGAGCGCCCAGGACGGCCTGACCCTGCTCACCACGCCCGATATCTGGACGGTCGGCCGGCTGGCCGACCAGGTGCGACGCCGGCGGCACGGTGACCGCGCCTATTACAACATCAATCGTCACATCAATTACACGAACGTGTGCGCCTTGTCGTGCAAGTTCTGCTCCTTCTACCGCAACCCCCGGAAACGCGCGACAGGAGCCTATGAGTATTCGGTGGAGGAAATCGCCCGCCAGGCCACCCAGGCCCAGGCCAACGGCGCCACCGAGGTACACATCGTGGGCGGCTTGCACCCGCAACTGCCCTTTGCTTACTACACCGACATGCTGCGGGCCATCCGGCAGGAGGCCCCGAAACTGCACATCAAGGCGTTTACCGCCGTGGAAATCGTGCACCTGGCCCGCATCGCCCACCGGCCCAACGATCTGGAGGGTGTGCTCACGGACCTCAAGGAGGCCGGCCTGGGATCGCTGCCGGGCGGCGGGGCCGAGGTCTTTGATGACCGCGTCCACGATGAGGCTTTCAAGGGCAAGATCCGCTCCGACAAGTGGCTGGAGGTGCATCGCGTCGCCCATCGCCTGGGGCTGATGACCACCGCCACCATCCTCTATGGGCATATTGAGTCGCTGGACGACCGGGTGCACCACTTCCTGCTGCTGCGCCAGGCCCAGGATGAGGCGTTGCAGGCGGGCCACGCGGCGGGTTTCCAGACGGTGATCCCCCTGCCGTTCATTCCCGATGCCTCCGAACTCGAGCACCTGCCGGGCCCCTGCGGGTTGGAAGACCTGCGCATGCTGGCCGCTGCCCGACTCATGCTGGACAACTTTCCCCACGTCAAATCCTTCTGGGTGATGCACACCCTGCCGCTATCGCAACTGGCCCTGAACTTCGGGGTGGATGATGTGGACGGTACCGTGGTGTGGTACGACATCACCAAAGTAGGCGGGAGTGACACGCACCAGGAGGTGGGGGTGCGTGAGCTGCGCCGGGCCATCCGCGAGGCGGGTTTCGTGCCGGTGGAGCGGGACACGCTGTACCGCCCGGTCAGCCGTCAGGGTGCCGAATGGACGGTGGCAGCGGAAACCGCGCCGGTTGCCTGATGAAGTCATAAGTCACCGGTCACGAGTCTTGGGACTGCCGACGCGTGACGGGTAACTCATGGCGGGGGACTCTCCCGCCATTCGGCCGCCTCTCACTCGTTCTTCCACGGATTGGCCTGCATGGCCTCAAACTGCTCCAGAACCGCCAGATGGCGGGCGGCCTTGAAGCCGATCCAGGCCTGATACACGACGAACGCTGCCACCAGGAACGGAAGCGGGTCCTTGGTTTGCAGGAACAGCCAGCCCGCCGCCACCAGCCCCAGGGCCCCGCAGATCATGCCCAGCACCGCGACGATGCGCAGGCTGCGGGCCTGACCCAGAAAGAACCACAGGATCGACTGCACGATCTGTCCGCCATCCAGCGGGTACACCGGCAGGAGGTTGAACAGCAGCAGGCCAGTATTGATCAACAACAGGGCCAGGAAATATTCCTGCAGATCCGTGCGCGGGGCGCCCGCGGCCGGCTGGCCCAGCATCAGGTAAAGGGCCAGGGTCACCGGCACCAGGGCCACATTCACCAGGGGGCCGGCGGCGATGCTCCACAGCACGGCCCCGGGCCGGCGCGGGGGCGAGACGAAGGCGATGCCGCCCAGGGGCCAGAGGACGATGGTGTCCGCCCGCCCCCCGACCGACCGGCAGGCCAGGGCGTGGCCGAACTCGTGGGTGGTGACGATGGCGAAGATGGTCAGGTATTCCACCACATTCCAGCCCATCGATTGATAGCCGCCGCGGCTGAAGAGCTCGATGGCCAGGAGGAGAAACCACGACCAGTGCAGATACACGGTGATCCCGCGTATCCGCGTCAGGCGTAACGAACCGTTTACCAGGGGGGGCATATTGGTAGAAGTATACGCGGAAGTGGGGGCTGCATCCGGAGAGTCCCCGATGCGGCCGGTTCCGAGGCGTCCTATAGTTGAGCACCTTCCCAGGAGCTTGCGTTATGAGTTCAGCGCGAACCGCCATCGTTGCCGGGGCCGGTAGCGGTATTGGCCGGGCCACCGCCGTGCTTCTGGCCCAGGCCGGGTTTGATTTGGTTCTGGCCGGCCGCACCGAGGCGAAGCTGCAGGAGACGGCCGCCCTGGCCCGCCGCTCGATGGCCCTGCCGGGGCAGGTGGTAACCCAGGCCCTGGATCTTTGCGCCGCCGATGCCGGCCGGCAGCTTGTGGATCAGGCCATGAACCGGCTGGGGCGCATCGACGCCCTGGCCAACATCGCCGGCTACGCCTCGCTGAAGTCCGTGCCCCAGGTCGAGCCGGCCGAGTGGCGGCGGACCATTGATGGCAACGTCAGCTATGTGATGAACCTGACGGCGGCGGTGTGGCCCATGTTTGCGGCCCAGCACAGCGGGGTGATTGTCAACGTCTCTTCGATGGCCAGCGTGGACCCCTTCCCCGGCTTCGCCATGTACGCGGCCGCCAAGACCGCTCTCAACATGTTCACCCGCGTTACCGCCCGCGAAGGCTGCGACATCGGGGTGCGGGCGGTGGCCATCGCCCCGGGCGCCGTGGAAACCCCCATGCTGCGGGCCCTGTTCGACACCGGCACGGTCCCCGCGGAGCGTGCTTTGGCCCCCCAGATGGTCGCCACCGTCATCCGCGACTGCATTACCGGCGCCCGCAGTTTCGTGCCCGGGGATGTGATCCCCGTGCCCAGCCCGTGACCGGCAACCTCCGGCCCTTTATGCGACCTTGACCCCCAGCAGTTCCGCCCCCACCTTGCGGATTTCGGCATCGGGGCCCACCAGGACGTGCGTCACCGAAGCCCCGCTGCGTGCGGCGGGGTCGCGTCCCGCCACCACGGCCGGATCGTGGTATTCCATCTCCCCGAAGCCGCCGAAAGTGCCATCGTCGTTGTAGGCCTGCACAGCATCGCCGCCGAAGAAGGCATTGCTGGCCAGGGGCACATCCACATACGGCTCCCCCGGCAACGGGCCAAAGATGCGCACGATCAGGGAACTCACCCTGCCCAACCGGCGATAGTAGCCCATGCGCCCGGTACTCTGGGCCGCGGTAAGACCCATCTTGATGCGGCGGCGGCCATCGATAAGGAAGCGTACGGCCGGCCGGGCCCGGTCACACTTGACATGCCGGGGGCCAAAGGGGTCGTAGTAGCTCCGCGGGGCCGGCACCGGCGTCACCGTGGGGCAGATCAGCCAGCCCGTCGGCGGCAGTTGCAGAAGGTCCCAGGCCCCGGCGACGGCGCCGGGATCGGCCTGAAGGCAGGTGATCTGGTTACGGATGGCGAAGCTGACGGCCTTGATCCGCCGCGGCAGGCTCTCCAGCCGCTCCAGCAGGTCAAACTGGCGGTGCGCCCGCAGGCTGATGGTCTTGCCGGTGCGGTGGTCCAGCAGGTTCATCTGGGTCTGGAACTGCAGGTGCCCGGGCGCATCCTCGACGATGCGCCACGCGGCCGGGTCCATGGCGGCGGGAAGGCGGGAATGCAGCACCGGATCGCGCCGGGCCTTGCGTACATCGGTGAAGATGAAGCCGGCCTCGGGCGCAATCCACAAGCGGTCGCCGCCGAAGCCCCCGCCGCCGGCCAAGCACGGGCGCGCCTTGTCGGGGGTTTCCAGGTCGGGGCTGTGCCAGAACAGGTTGCCTTCCACTCCGGGCAGGCGGCAGGCCAGCAAGCGGGCCGCGTGGCCGCTCACCAGCAGTTCACCCTCCGCGGCCTTCCACAACCGCGCTTCACTGGGATAGCCATCCAGAGCTGTCTGCAGACGCTCAAGCCAGGTCGCCATCACACATCTCCACGAGTGCTTGCCAAGCTCGCCGCCGCTTCCTCAGCGGAAGGAGGCCCCCATGTCCACCCTGGCCTCCTGCACCGTCTTTTGGGCTTTCGAGGTGCGGGCCAGTTTGCGGATCAGGGCGTCGTAGGCGTTACGGTTGGTCGGGATAGACACCGGCTTGCCGGTGAGCCCCGACATCAGCATGGCGTTGCCCAGTTCCAGACCGCGGATGCCTTCCTCGGCCGGGGCGATCAGCTTTTCGCCATGCAGGATGGCGTTGACGAAATTCAGCGTGATCCCCATATGGGCCAGGTCCTTGCCGCCCGGCTCGATGACGATCTTGTTGGTGGGCGGTACGGCGAATGATTCGCGGGTCGTCTTGCAGAAGCGGGCGGTGTTGACCGTGGTCTGCACCCACTCGATGGCGCGGGACCCGCCCGCGATGATGCGGCCGTTATCGCCGGCGATTTCCAGCCGGTTGGTGCCCGGGGCTTCGCCGGTGGTGGTGCAGAAGAAGCCGGTGGCGCCGTTGGGGTAGGTCAACAGGGCACTGACCTCATCCTCCACTTCGATCTGATGGAACTTGCCCAGCGTGGCCTGGGCCACCACGCGGTTGGGTACACCGCAGATCCACGTCAGCAGGTCGAGATTGTGGGGGCACTGATTCAGCAGCACGCCCCCGCCTTCCCCCCCCCAGGTGGCCCGCCAGCCACCCGAGTTGTAATAGGCCTGCGAGCGGAACCAGTCGGTGACGATCCAGTTGACGCGTGTGATCCGGCCGACGGCACCGCCATCGACCATCTCCTTCACCTTGCGCCACATCGGGCTCATGCGCATCATGAACATGGCCGCGAACACCAGCTTCTTGTGCCGGGCGTGGGCCTCGTTCATCTGCTGGGCCGCCTTGGCCGTCACCGCCACCGGCTTCTCACACAGCACGTGCAGGCCCGCTTTAAACGCCTCGATGGTCAGCCCGGGGTGAAAGTAGTGCGGGGTGGCGATCAGCACGGCATCCACCAGGCCGCTGTGGATCATCGCCTTGCCATCCTCGAACGTCTGCACCTTGGGATTGGTCTGAAGGGCCCTCTGCAGGGCCTGGGGATTCACATCCGCCACCGCCGTGATCCGGGCCTGGGGCACCTCGCCTTTGGTCAGGTAGGCCAGGTGGTGCCGACCCATGTTGCCATGACCGATCAGTCCAATGCGAACTTCCTTGAGCACTGCCATGTTCTGTTTGCCTTTCCATAGAGGTAAGAATCCCCGCAAAGCCGGGCGAATAGTGTAATGCGCTTTACCGCCGGGTCCAAGCATCTTTCGCGTCTTCAGGGCATGGCTCCAGGCTCAGCCGGGGGTGCCGGCGGCAGCGGCAGCAGGTCTTGGGCCTCGATCGGCCGCTCCAGCCGCGGCGCGGTGACCGCGTGGGCCAGGTCATAAGGCCCGATGCTCAGCCGCCGCAACGCCGACAAGTGTCCACCCGTGCCCAGGGCGCGGCCCAGATCCCGGGCCAGGCTGCGGATGTACGTCCCTTTGCCGCAGGTGACGCGGATCTCCAGCAGCGGGTACGCGTAGCGCAACAGTTCGATCGCGTCGATGCGCACCGGCCGCGGGGCCAGGGCGACGCTGCGACCGGCCCGGGCCAGGCGGTAGGAGCGCCGCCCCCCCACCTTGATGGCACTGAACGCCGGCGGCGTCTGGGCCACGGTGCCGACAAACGCCGCCAAGACCTCGCGCAGCCGGGTTTCATCCGGCGGCGTGTGGACCGGCACCTCCTGCCGCGTGCCTTCCCGGTCATCCGTGGCCGTGAACGCCGACAGATCCACTTCGGCCAGGTATACTTTGGTCAGGCCCATCAACAGCGGCACACAGCGCGTGGCCCGGCCCAGGCAGCAGATCACCACGCCTGTCGCCAAGGGGTCCAGCGTGCCGGCATGACCCGTCTTGACCCCCCCGGCCGCCCGCCGTACCCGTCGCACCACCGCCATGGAGGACCAGCCCAGAGGCTTATCCACCACCAGCAGTCCGCAGAGCGGTGATCCGCCGGGAGCAGGGGATGAA
>JAJXSS010000242.1 GCA_021784455.1 Planctomycetota bacterium | reverse complement strand
GGGTGGGCTGGGCCAGGAAGTCATCGACACCGGCCTCGGCGGCGATGGCGGCGGCGGTAAGTTTGTTGTCGCCGGTGATCATGACGGTCTTGATGCCCATGCGGCGCAGTTCGGCGAAGCGTTCCTTGATGCCGCCCTTGACAATGTCCTTGAGCTGGATGACGCCCAGCACCTTCTCGTTCTGGGCCACGACCAGAGGCGTGCCGCCCTCCTTGGCGACCTTTTCCACGCCCTGACGCACGACGGGCGGGAACTGGCCGCCGCGGGCCGTCACGTAGGCCTCCACCGCATCGGCCGCTCCTTTGCGGATCTGCCGATGGTCCAGATCCACCCCGCTCATGCGCGTCTGGGCGGTGAAGGGGACGAAGGTGGCGCCCAGGGCGTGGATATCGCGGCCGCGCAGGCCATACTTTTCCTTGGCCAGCACCACAATGCTGCGGCCCTCGGGCGTCTCATCCGCCAGGGAGGAAAGCTGGGCGGCGTCGGCCAGATCCTCCACGCGGACGCCGTCGGCGGGCAGGAAGTTGGTGGCCTGGCGGTTGCCCAGGGTGATGGTGCCGGTCTTGTCCAGAAGGAGCACATCGACATCCCCGGCGGCTTCGACGGCCCGGCCGGACATGGCGATCACGTTGGCCTGGACCATGCGGTCCATGCCGGCGATGCCGATGGCCGAGAGCAGCCCGCCGATGGTGGTGGGGATCAGGCACACCAGCAGGGCAACCAGGGCCGTTACGGTGATGGGCACACCGCGGCCGGCGGTGGAGACGGCATAGAGGGAAAAGGGAAGGAGCGTGGCACAGGCCAGGAGAAAGATGATGGTCATGCCCGCCAGCAGGATGGCCAGGGCGATCTCGTTGGGCGTCTTTTGGCGCTTGGCCCCTTCGACCATGCCGATCATGCGGTCCAGAAAGCTCTCGCCAGGGTCGGCGGTGATGCGGATCAGAAGCCAGTCGGAGAGGATGCGGGTGCCGCCGGTGACGGCCGATCGGTCGCCGCCGGATTCACGGATGACGGGGGCGCTTTCGCCGGTGATGGCGCTTTCATCCACGGAGGCCACGCCCTCGACGATCTCGCCGTCGCCGGGAATGAAGTCGTTGGCCTCGACGAACACGATGTCACCCTTGCGGAGCTGCGAGGCGTAAACCGAGGTCAACTCCTGGAGGGGCGGCCGGCCGGTGGCCTTGTTGGCTTGCCGCTCGCGCCACACCGCAGGCTGGATCTGCTTGGCATACACATCCTTGCGGGCCTTGCGCAGGCTGTCCGCCTGGGCCTTGCCCCGGCCCTCGGCCATGGCCTCGGCGAAGTTGGCAAACAGCACTGTGAACCACAGCCACAGGGAGATGGCCAGGATGAACCACGGGGATCCGAAGACCGTGCCGGGGGCTTCGCCGTGGCCGATGAACGCCGCCAACGACAGCAACGTGGTCAGGATGCTGCCCACGAAGACGACGAACATCACCGGGTTGCGCACCTGGACCTTGGGATGCAGCTTGCGCAGCGCCTCCAGGATGGCCGGGCCCACAATGGCCCGATCCAGCAGCGGACGTTTGGACATTCTCGCATTCATGATCTCTTCTCGGCGGATGGAGCACGCGCCGCGGCTCCACCTCTTGGGAGTTCACCCCGCCCCGATCATCATCAGGTGCTCGGCAATCGGCCCCAGCGCCAGTGCCGGAATGAACGTCAGGGCCCCCACGATCAACACCACGGTTACCAGCAGCAGCACGAACAACGGGGTATGCGTCGGCAGCGTGCCTCCCCCGGCCGGCACCGCTTTCTTGACTACCATGGATCCCGCGATGGCCAGGGCCGCGATCTTCACCCAGTAGCGGCCCAGCAGCATCATGATGCCCAGGGACAGGTTGTAGAACGGCGTGTTGGCATTCAGGCCGGCAAAGGCACTGCCGTTGTTGTTGCTGGCCGAACTGTAGGCGTACAGGATCTCGCTGAACCCGTGGGGCCCGGGATTGAGCGGCCCCGCCCGCCCGGCCGGCAGCAGCACGGCCATGGCCGTGCCCAGCAGCACCCCCGCACAGGGCACCAGGATGCCAATCGACGCCATCTTCATCTCATAGGCCTCGACTTTCTTGCCCAGGTACTCGGGCGTCCGGCCGACCATGAGCCCCGCGAGGAAAACGGCGACAATGACGAACATGAGCATGCCGTAGAGGCCCGAACCCACGCCGCCGAACACCACCTCCCCCAACTGCATGAGCACCATGGGCACCATGCCCCCCAGCGGCGTATAGGAGTCGTGCATGGAGTTCACCGATCCGTTCGAAGCCGCGGTGGTGGCCGTGGCCCACAGGGCCGAATCGGTGATCCCAAAGCGGACTTCCTTGCCTTCCATGTTGCCGCCGGGGGTCGTGGACAGGAGGGCCGCATCGCTGGCGGTCTGGTCCACGCCCAGGCGGGTCAGCGCGGGATTACCCCCCTGCTCGCAGAGGACGCAGGGGATCAGGAACAGGAGAAACAGGATGGCCATGGCCGCCAGCACCGCCCAGCCCTGGCGGGTATCGCCGATCATCTTGCCAAAGGTATGGCACAGGGCCGCGGGGATCAGCAGGATGGCAAGCATCTCCAGGAAGTTGGACAGCGGCGTCGGATTCTCGAAGGGATGGGCTGAATTGGTGTTAAAGAATCCGCCCCCGTTGGTCCCCCACTGCTTGATCGCCTCCTGCGAGGCGACGGGGCCCAGCGCGATGGTCTGCCGGGTGAGCGGCGTTTTCTGCATCACGGTCTTACCCTGGGCATTCGTAACCGGATGGTCATACGTCGTTGGTTGCACCAGTTTGGCCCTGGCATAGCCATGGAACGTCTGCACCACGCCCTGCGACACCAGCACCACCGCCAACACCAGACTCAGGGGCAAGAGGATATACAGAGTGGTCCGCGTGACATCCACCCAGAAATTGCCGATGGTTTGGCCGGTGTGCCGGGCCAGTCCACGAATCAGCGCCGCCAGCACCGCCATGCCCACCGCCGCCGAAAGAAAGTTCTGCACCGCCAGGGCCAGCATCTGCGTCAGGTAGCTCATCGTGGCTTCGCCGCTGTAACCCTGCCAGTTGGTGTTGGTGGCGAAACTCACGGCCGTGTTGAACGAGGAATCGGGACTGACGTTGGCCAGGTGAGCGGGGTTCAGTGGCAACCACCCCTGCACGCGCTGGAGCACGTAGACGGCGAGGAAGCCCGCGGCGTTGAAGAGGATCATGGCCAGGGCGTAGAGCTTCCAGTTCATCTCCCGGTCTTTCTGGACCCCGCACAGGCGGTAGATCAGCCGCTCCACCGGGCCCAGCGCGGAGTCCAGCCAGACCGACTGGCCCTGGTAGACGCGGGCCATGTAGGTCCCCAGCGGCTTGGCCGCCAAGAGCAGCACCAGCAGGTAAAACCCGATCTGGAGGATGGCATTGGAGGTCATCTAGAACCACTCCGGTTTGAGCATGGCCAGGATGAGGTAGATCAGGAGCAGGCTTGCCACGACGGCGCCGATGAAATAGATCCAGTTCATGCTTCGGGTTCCGGTGTCCGGCGGTCGGGTTCCGGTCGTTACGGCTCGCTGCCAGGGTCTGGGGTCTGGCGTCGCGCCTGGGCGACGCCAGACGCGAGACTTCAGACCTTGCCCAGGACCCAGACCAGGCCCCAGCTCAGCAGGAAGAAACCCAGGGTCACGCTCACATAGAAGGCGTCCATGACTCATCTCCAGGCTTGTGGTGCGGCATCAGTCTTGATGGGTAATCATGGGCGGGGAGTCGGCGGCTGTCGATAGAATCGGCGTATAGATAGGCCGCGGAAGTATCAAGATTCCATTAAGATCGCGGCATGCTTGAGCCCATCATGATTCAGGGCACCGGCTCGCACGTGGGTAAGACCATCCTCGTAGCGGGGTTATGCCGCGTGTTTGCCCGGCGGGGGCTGAAGGTGGCGCCGTTCAAGGCCCAGAACATGGCCTTGAACTCGTTTGTGACGCGCCAAGGTGAGGAGATCGGCCGGGCCACGGCGGTGCAGGCGTTTGCCGCCCGGCAGGAGCCGCTGGTGCACATGAACCCGGTGCTCTTGAAGCCCAAATCGGACATAACTTCGCAGCTCATTCTGCACGGCCACGCGGTGGAGGATGTGACGGCCAAGGATTACTTCGTGGCCGCCAAACTGCAGGCCCGGCGGACCGAGGCGGTACGGCAGTCGATTGCGTTTCTGAAGGAGCGCTTTGACCTGATCATTGCCGAAGGCGCGGGGAGCTGCGCCGAGCCCAACCTGCGTCAGCCGGACATCGCCAACATGGGGGCGGCCCACCTGCTGGGAGCCAAGGTGTACATTGCCGCTGACATCGACATGGGCGGGGTGTTTGCCCAGCTCCTGGGCTCCATGCAGATTCTGGAACTGGTTTCCCCGAGCGACCTGCCCCTGGTGCGCGGGTTTCTAATCAACAAGTTCCGGGGGGATCTGGAGATTCTCAAGCCCGCAATCGATTTTCTGGAACAGCACACCGGCCGGAGGGTGCTGGGGGTGCTGCCCTACCTCCACGACCTGGCCCTGGAAGAAGAGGACCGCATCCGCCCGCGCCCCGGCCCCCGGAATGATCCCCGGGATGGCCCGGCGGATGCCCGTGACATCCGTATCGGAGTGGTGTACCTGCCGCACATTTCCAATGCCAACGATTTTGACTTTCTGGCGGCCGAGCCTGGGGTGGATGTGCACTTTCTCAAATCAGCCCGAGACCTGGAGGGGCTGGATGCCCTGATCCTGCCGGGGACCAAGAACACCACGGGCGACCTGGCCCTGATGCGGCAGTATGGTCTGGCCCAGGCGATTGAGAAACTGGCGGGGCGAACTCCGATTCTGGGGGTCTGCGGCGGCTATCAGATGCTGGGAAGGATGCTGAACGATCCGCAGTGTCTGGAGAGTGAGCACGGGTCCATGCCGGGGCTGGGCCTGCTGGATTTCGCGGTGACCTTCGGCCCCCGCAAAGTGCTGGTGCAAAGGACGTACGAACCCGCCCCCGGGAATCCCTTTGCGGAGGCGGGCCGCGTGACCGGGTATGAAATCCATGCCGGTGTGGTGGGCCCGCACGGGCTGGCGCCGCTGTACACCCATGAGGGGGGAACGGATGGTGCGCGGCATCCGAACCTGCCGATCTGGGGGGCGTTCATTCACGATCTATTCAGGAATCCCCGGTTCACGCGGGCGTTTGTCAACGAACTGAGGCGGCGGCAGAACCTGGCGCCACTCCAGGGGCCGCTGGCGGATCCGCAGGCCCGGGCGAATCAGGCGATGGACCGGCTGGCGGATGTGCTGGAGGCGCACGCGGGGGATTTGATTCGTGATGTCGCGGGAGCGTGAAGACGTTCACCGTCCACCCTCACCCCGACCCGGAAAGGAGAGGGAGGAAGACACGATGTTCGGCCAGGGCCGAACCTGCGTAGAGGCTGGGGGCGATGGTACGTACAAGGTCACCAGCGGCGGCGGCGGAGGCTGCGCTGCTGCAGGTAGTCGGCAAAAAGTTCGGACATGGGACGGGAGGTGTCGCACAGGATGCGTTCGCAGCGGTTGCCCTCGCTGATCTGTTCGAGTCGCTCGTTGAACCCCCGGAAATTCTCCAGGTAACTCTCCTTGATATCCTCGGGGCGGGTCAGATGCTGCTCGTCGACCTCCAGGCCGACAAAGCGCACCATGCCCGGCAGCTCGAAGGTCAGCTCATCGTGGTGGACGATCTGCATGAGCACGACCTCGTGGCGGTCGAAACGCAGGCGCTGCAGAGCTGGTTCGAGCTCATCGAGATTCATAAAGAAATCGGAAAGGATGACCACGATGCCGCGCCGGCCGGCCTGCTCGGCCAGTTCCAGGAGCACGCGGCCCATGTTGGTCTTCTTCTCGGGCTTGATGTGCTCGAGCAGGTTGGTCAGGCGCAGGATCTGGGCCATGGCCGTGGACGGCGGCAGGACGGCCCGGATGCGTTCATCGAACAGGGACAGGGCGATCTTGTCCTGCTGCTGGACCACGAGGTAGCCCAGGGTGGCGGCCAGGCGCGAGGCATAGAGCTGCTTCTGGGTTTCGCCCTGCCCGTAGCGCATGGAGGCGGACATGTCGAGCACGAGATGGCAAGTCAGGTTGGTCTCCATCTCGTACTGCTTGATGAAGAGCTTGTCGCGGCGGTAATAGACGTTCCAGTCCAGGTGCTTGATGTCGTCGCCGGGGACGTACTCGCGGTGACTGGCAAACTCGACGGCAAAACCGTGGCGGGGCGACTTGTGGGCGCCGGCCAGATTGCCCTCGACCAGTTGGCGGGGGCGGAAGGACAGGTGGGCCACCTGGTTGAGGACTTCGGGCTGAACGTATTTGCTCAGGACTGGGGCAGGCATGGGGAAGAGTTCGGATTGCAGATTGCGGATTGTGGATTGCAGAGCTAAGCCCCTTCACCCGGCCTCTCCCCGGAGTACCGGGACCAGGGGGAAGAGGCCTGCCGTGGCCGGCCCTACGCGGGGGCCTTGGCGGTAGCGGCGACTGGGACCAGGGCGGCCGGAGTCGCCGTTCCGGGGGTGGGGGGTTCGTATTTCTTGTCGGCGGGGACCTTTTCCAGCAGACTCTGAATGAGTTTTTCGCTGTTGACGCCGGCGGCCAGGGCCGCGTAGTTGGGGGCCAGGCGGTGACGCAGGACGGGGGCAACGATGGCCTGCACATCTTCCGTGGTGGCGTGATAGCGGACGTGCAGGAAGGCCCGGGCCTTGGCGGCCGAGATCAGGCCCAGCACGCCGCGCGGACCGGCGCCCCAGCTCACCCACTTGTTGACAAAGGGCAGAGCCTCGGGCTGGTTGGGCCGGCTGGATCGCACCAGAGCCCAGGCGAAGCCCACCACCTGATCGCACACGGGCAGGCGGTGCACCAGTTCCTGGGCCTGGAGGATCTGTTCCTTGGTGACCACGGCGTGGATCTCGCTGCTGGCGCCGGAGGTAATGCGGCGGGCGATCTCCCACTCCTCGTGGCCGGTGGGGTAGCCCACCTTGATGTACATGAGGAAGCGGTCGAGCTGGGCCTCGGGCAGGGGATAGGTGCCCTCCTGCTCCAGCGGGTTCTGGGTGGCCATGACGAAGAAGGGATCGGGCAGATGGTAGGTGGAGCCGCCGGCCGAGACGCAGCGTTCCTGCATGGCTTC
>JAJXSS010000241.1 GCA_021784455.1 Planctomycetota bacterium | reverse complement strand
GTTCCAAAGCACGAAAACAGCAGCATCATCGCCGTCAGCCATGCCCCGGCAAACGGCGCCGCCCCCAGCCAGTCCCCGGCCTGGCGCGAGCCCATCCAGGGCAGCAGGCAGGCGCTGAGCGCCCCGAAGATCGCATAGCACAGCAGCGTCGCCAGAACGAACGCCCGCCACGATTCCATCTGGCCAAAACTGTGTACCAGCCGACCGATGTTCCAGTCGGACAAGGCATAGACAATGCACCCGATCGTGATGGCCGCTGCCGCCTTGGGATGATTGGTTCCCCCGGAATAGTTCAAGGCCACCGTGCCCGTCAGGCACAGGGCGATGGCCAGCCACTGCAGGGGATGGATCGTGTCGCGGGCCACGAGGATGGTCAGCCCGGCCAGCACCACCAGCTTGAACGCCAGCATCGGCGACACCCGCGAGGGCTCCGCATGACGCAGCGCCAGGAGCAGGCAGATCTGGCCAAGCAGGTAGAAGCCCGCGCTCAGGATCAGAGGCTGGAAAACCTGCGCCCAGGGGAGGGGATCGCGCGGCCAGACCCAGGGTAGCACCAGCACCGAGACCAGCCCCATGAGGGTGTGGGCCAGAACCAGGAGCTGGCGGCGGCGCCCGCGCCGGGCGTGGGTAAAGTGCCTCGTGGCCACGTAGGCCGACGACTGGCTGAACGCCGCTCCCAGACCCAGCCCTATGCCAACGATGAGCATATTTGCCGCAACTCCGCACGCGGTACACCGGCCCGCCGCCGGAGGCCAGCCGGGAAGCAGGGCAGTCTGGCAGGGGGGCGCGATGAAAATGGACGGGCTCCCGGAACAGTCCCCGGAACAACCCCGGGAGTCGGTGCCCGCAGACCCCGGCTTATTGCGGCGCCTGCCGCCCCCGGTAGTGCAGCACCTTCACCTTCTCCAGGGTGACCAGTCCATCCCGCATCATCTCAGTGATGTGCGGCAGCAACGTATCGATCTTTTCCTGGCTGTCCACCAGTTCGATGACGATGGGCAGATCTTCCGACAGGCGCAGGATCTTGGCTGTGTGCAGGTGGCTGTTGGCCCCAAAGCCCATGGGCCCGCGCAGCACGGTGGCCCCGGCCATGTGCAGTTCGCGGGCTTTGAGCACCAGGGCCTCAAAGAGCGGCCGGCCGTGGAAACGATCGTTTTCTCCGATGAAGATCCGCAGCAGGCAGGCTTCCGCCGGTAGGGTCATGATTAGGTCCTCACACACCAAACGCCAACTGGGCCAGCCGGGTACTGATCGGCTTGCGGGCTGGGATCATAGGCACCTTTGTGGTGCCCCTTACAGATCCTCATCGGCGGGCGCTTCCCGCTCGGCGTCCTCATATTCCACTCCATCCGGCTCGCCGAACAGGGCCCGGCCGACACGCACCAGATTCGCCCCTTCCTGGATGGCCACCTCGAAGTCGCCGGACATGCCCATGGACAGGATGTTGCACATCCCGCCGCCGAGCCCGGCCGAACGCAGGTCCTGGAAAACCTCGGCCGTGCGGGCAAAAACCGGGCGGGCATCTTCGGGGTTTTCCGAATAGGGGGCCATGGTCATCAGGCCGCGCAGACGCAGGTTGACCATGGAATCGATCTGCTCCGCCAAATGCCGGGCCGCCGGCAGGGACACCCCGAACTTGGTGCTCTCGTCCGAAGCGTTCACCTGCAGCAGCACGTCAATGGTCCGGTCCACCTTGCTGCCGTAGGCATGCAGGTCCTCGGCCAGGCGCAGGGTATCCACCGAATGCACCAGACGCACCAGGGGCAGCACCTGCTTGATCTTGTTGCGCTGCAGGTGCCCGATCATGTGCCAGCGCACGCTGGAAAGAATTTCTGATTTCTGATCTCTTATTTCTGATTTGGCGGAGACCGGACGCAGGCCATGATTCCTATGGGCCTCTTGGCCCCCGGCCTCGGCTTGCCCCTTGCCCTTTGCCCCTTGCCCCTCTCCCAGCACCTCCAGCACGTTGCCCAAGAGACGCCGGCGGGCCAGAAATTCGTTGAGTTGGGCCACCCGCTGCACCAGGTGCTGTACCCGGTTTTCGCCAAAATCCACCTGCCCCAGTTCCGCCAGCACGCGAATCTGGTCCGGGGCGGCGTACTTGGTGACCGCAACCATCAGCACATCCTGCGGCCGACGCCCGGCCTTGACGGCGGCCTCGGCGATGCGCTCGCGGGTGTGCTGCCAGGCCTGACGCAGTTCTTCCGGAGTGACAAGTCGCTCGCTCATGCCCTGAGGATAGACCGGCGGCGGCAAAGTGCAAAATCGGGCCGGGGGCTGCCGCGGGCCAGGAACAAAATGGGCACGCTCACGCGAACCTCGGCGATCCGCCCGGGAGACAGAAATCAGAGGTCAGGCCGCGGCCTTGGAGGGTTTGGCGCTGCCGGCCGTGTGGGGTTCCCCGGCTTTGCCGCCCTTGGTGTGCTGCAGGATCAGGCCGATCAGGGCCGGCACGAACGCCAGCAGGGGGAAAACCATGGCGTTGGCCCCGTGGCTCCATGAGGAGATGGACTGCCGCCAGGTCGGCACCTGCAGGAGCAGGGCCAGCACGCCGATCATGGCCACCGTCGCCCCGCTGATGGAGGTGAACAATACGATGCTCAGCTTGAAGAGAATAAAGGCCAGCATGCCGCAGATGATCAGCCCCATCAGGGCGCCGACCCAGTACGTATTGGCGATTTCGCGGCCTTGCGAGGAATGCGCCAGGCCAGCCATCGCCCCCCACAGATTAGCCCCAAGGAACGCCCCCACCAGCCCACCCAGCGCCGCCACCGCATACTTCATCAGCGGCCAGGCGCCCACGGCCAGCAGCAGGCCCAGGCATCCGGCCACAATGAACTCGGCATTGATGTGCTTGCCCAGGCAGTAGCCCGCACACACGCCGATGAGCAGCGCCAGGATGACCGTGACCCAGCGATAGAGCTTGTACCCGTTGAGCAGGCACACCAGCCCTGCAATGATGAACACCACCCCCCAGACCACGCCGATCTCGTTCAATAGTTGCACCATCCGGCCGGGATGGGCCAGCGTGTCGAAGCGGCCAAAAATGCTGCTGACGGTGTCGAGAATGTTGGCATTTTGCGCCGTGCCGGCGCTCTGGGCGAGGATGGCGAACATGGATCGCTCCTTCAGGCTTGTGGAGACTTATCGGCTTTTCGGGGACGCCGGGCCCACTGGATCAAAAGTCCAACCACTGTTATCAGACCCAGAAGCACCAGCCAGACCCGGGGCCCCGCCCGCACCCGGTCCATCGCTTGGGGAATTGCGATCACCAGCAGCCCACGCACCGCCATGAGCAGCAGCAGCCCACCCACCAGCGCCGATTGAATCATCGTGCTGAGGTTGGGCAGGATAAACCCGACTACCGCACCGGCCAGGGCGGCCCCGGCCACCCACAGGACCAGCCGATGCTGGCCCGCGGGTTTAAGGTCCTTCCACCACTGGACGACGGCCTGATTTTCCCGTTCGAGAATCTTGGCCAGGCGCGTGCCCGTGCGGGAGGCAGGCGCTGGGCGGGTCGTGGCGCTGCCCACCTCCTGGGCGACCGCCTGGATGCCGTGCAGAGGCGGCAGGGGGGCCCCCCGCCAGATCAGCACCGCTCCGGCCGTGGCCAGGGCTAGGATCAGGGCCATGGCCAGAGCCATCCACACGCGGTAGAGCAAACCCGCCAGCAGGCCGCCCACCAGGGCGCCGGCCAGAGCGATCACCCACCACAGGCTCGATCCGCCCAGTCCCGCCGCCCCCGCCAGGGCGCCCAGGACCACCCCCCCGATAATGGTGGCCGGGCGGGCCAGGCGGCCGCCGAAGACCCACAACACCAGCCCGATCAGGCCCAGCACGGCCAGCACCCCGATGCCCAGGGCCGGGGCCCGGTCAAGCCACTGCACAAAATCACTCGCTGCCAGCATAAAGCACCCTGGACTAAGCTCCGTCGCACACACCGCGGGACTGGGTAAAACGAACGACGGTTACCCCCACAGGCCCGAGGCCTGGGCCACCCTGGCCGGGCGGTGTCCGGCCGGGCCCGCGCTTTACCCTTATCGCCCAATCTCGCCGCGGCGGGTTACAATCTGCTCCAATGACACCCCAGCACGACATCGAACTGCTCCCCTTACGCAAGCAGATTGACGACTTGGACCGCAGGATCGTGGCCCTGCTCAATCAGCGGGCCCAGGTGGTCATCGAGATCGGCCAGGTCAAACGCAACGGGGGCGCCCCCATCTACGCCCCCGACCGCGAGCAGGAAGTGCTGGCCAAGGTCCGCAAGGAAAACCCCGGGCCCTTGCCCGACTCCTGCGTGGAGGCCATCTGGCGCGAGCTCATGTCCGGCTCGTTCGCCCTGGAGCGGCCCCTGCGCATCGGCTATCTGGGCCCCCCGGGCAGTTTCAGCCATCTGGCCGCCCGGCGCAAGTTCGGCGCCTCGGTCGAATATGACGATCTGGAGGACATCCGCGCCGTCTTCGACGAGATCAGCCGCGGCCACATTGATCTGGGGCTGGTGCCCATCGAAAACTCGGCCATCGGCGGCATCGGCGAGACGCTGGATGCCTTCCTCGAATCGCGCTGCCGGATCCGGGCCGAGGTGCTGATCAACGTCCACCATAATCTGCTGGCCAACTGCGCCCCCGAAAAGGTCAAGGTGATCTGCTCCAAACCAGAGATCTTCGCCCAGTGCCGCAAGTGGCTGTCGGGGCAGTTGCCCCACGCCCAGCGCCTGCCCGTGGCCTCCAGTTCCAAAGCCGCCGAAATGGCCGCCCGCGAGGCAGGCACGGCGGCCATCGGCTCCACCTTGGCGGGCGAGATCTACGGCCTCAACGCCCTCTATCAGAATATCGAGGATAATCCCAACAACACCACGCGCTTCTTCGTCATGGGCAAGGAATCGGGCAAGCCCACCGGCGACGACAAGACGGCCATCATGTTCACCACGGCCCACCAGGCCGGGGCCCTGGCCAGCGTGCTGGATGTCTTCCGCGACTTCGGGCTCAACCTCACCCACATCGACAAGCGGCCCAGCCAGAAGGTCAACTGGGAGTACTACTTCGTGGATTTCCTGGGCCATCAGTCCGAGGCCAACGTCCTCAAGGCCCTGGAGGAAGCCAAAAAACACTGCCTGCAATTGACGGTGCTCGGATCGTTTCCACGGGCCAGGGAAGTACTTTAAATGAGCACGACCGGGTCTTGGCGACGATTTCTGCTCCGCGGGTCGGCCGTGGCGGTGCTGGCCGTCCTGCTCGGTGTGGTATGGCATTACTTCGGCCCGGTCTGGCGCGTGACGCCGCCGCGCAACGTCGTCTTGATCTCGTGGGAAGAGCACCCCGCCCGGCCGTCATCCATCGCTTCCTACTGCCTGACGATCTGGTCGGATGGCCGCTCGGAAGTGGTGGTCACGCCCACGCCCCCGCTGCTTCGCCTGCGCTCCCGGATGCACTTGCGGCCCGGCTGGGTCTGGCACGACCAGACAATGGTGAAGCTCAATGCCCTGGACCGCACGCAAGCGCGTCTCAAGTTCGAGGCCGCCTTGGGCCTGGGCATGCACCTCTTGCGGTCGGAGGAGAGTCCCTCCGCTGACCCGGGGGCAACCAGCCGGGCCGACATCATGACCCTGGTGGAGGAAAACAACCGGCCCATCAGTGCCTGTTTCCCCGCCGAAGACCTGACTCCGCACCCCTGTGTCTGGCGCAATCTCCGGCGCTTCTGGGCCATCCAGCGGGTGCTGGCCGATTTCGACCGCCAGGCGTTCGATATGATCCCTCCCTCCACCCTGCCCGCCAACCGCCCGGAAGAACCGCGGGCCCGCTAGCCGCGCCATCCAAAGGATTAGACCCCCATGCCTTGCACCATCCGACAGGTCGAGCCCCCCCAATACCCAGCCGTGCTGGACCTGTACCGTGAGTGCGGCTATGCCGGCCTCATCACCGCGGCGGATCGCGTGCTGGGCGCCCAGTCCCAAGGCATGCTGGTGGCCGCCCTGCGCATCTGCCGGGACCACGGCGAGTGGGTTTTACGCGGCTTGCAGGTCCGCCCCGCCCATCAGCACCACGGAGTGGGCGGCCAACTCGTCGCCGCCGCACTCCACCAGATCGGCCCGGCCCGCTGCTACTGCATCCCCTACGCCCACCTGCGGCCCTTTTACGCCCGCTTTGGCTTTCACAAGGTACGCCACGCCCAGACCCCGCCTTTTCTGGCCGAACGCATGATTGACTACCGCGCCCGCCGCCTGGGGGTGATCCTGATGATGCGACCGGCCGTCGCCAGCAACGGCCGCCGCCAGGGTGGGCCCATCTCCTTCTTGCGGGAACGGCTGGGGCATCCAGTGACTGCCCCCCCATGCCCGTGATGAAATGAACCTTGCCGATTCTGTCTCCGGGCCTCGCCGCTGTGCCAGGCCGGTCTGGAAGTGGGCCTTCGGTCCTTGGCCGTTATTGAATCGGGGCCAGACCTTCACCCGTCTACACCATGGCCCGCTGCCCACACAGTTCCCGCGCCGACACCGCCACGGCCGGGCCGCCGCCCCTGGAAAGCCGCCCCGGATCGCGGTTGATCTTGAACGCCCCGCCCACCACCGTCGCCAGGGCCCGGCCGGTGACTTTCTGGCCGTGAAAGGGGCAGTTGCGGCTCTTGGAAGCAAACTCGTGCACATCAATCGTCCACTGATTCGCGGGGTCGATAAGGGTCACATCCGCATCGCTTCCGGGGGCCAGCGTCCCCTTGCCTTCCAGCGTGCACAGGCGGGCCGGATTGATAGTCATCATGGCCAGCATCGCCGGCCAGTCGATCACCTTGGGCTCGATCAGGGCCCGGATGTACAGCGGCAGCGCCGACTCCAGGCCGATGATGCCGTAGGGAGCGGCGGCGAATTCCAGTTCCTTTTCCTCCTGGGTGTGCGGGGCGTGATCGGTGGCCAGGATGGTGATGGTGCCATCCTGGATCCCCGCCAGGATCTCCTCGATGTCCCGACGCGTGCGCAGCGGGGGGTTCATCTTGTAGTTGGTGTCGTAGCTGGCGCAGCCTTCTTCGGTTAAGAGCAGATGATGCGGCGTGGCCTCGGCCGTGATGTGGGCCTGCCCAAACAGATCCTGCCGGGCCGGGCGCACCAGTTCCACCGAGCCCCCGGAGGAGATGTGCTGCACGTGGTAGCGGCAGCCGATG
>JAJXSS010000240.1 GCA_021784455.1 Planctomycetota bacterium | reverse complement strand
CACGAGCCTGACCCGGCCGTCACCCTGGCCTTCCAGCGCGCCCCGGTCCCGACGACACAGCCCGCCGCGACCCGCCCGGCCGCGAGCCAGGTCACCCTGGGGCCGTGGCAGCTCAACGTGGATGGGGCCAAGGCCGCGATGGGCTATGAGCATTCCGCCTTCAGCACCGCGCTGGACGACCTGACTTCTCTGACGTGTGACCAGTGGCTGGCCAAAGCACCGGCCATCGATCCCGCCAAGGCCCTGCGCGTGGACATCCAGACCGCGCACCAGACTTGGACGCTTTTGGTTGACCCCGCCAGTCACGAGGCCCGCTCGCCACAGGTGGATGCGCCCTTCCAGCTCTCCGACAGCGTGGTCGTGGCTCTCAAGGCCGAATTCCGCGATCGCACGGCCATCAACCTGGGCAGCGACGAAATCAAAAATGTCGTGGTCCAGGAAGGCTCCCGCACGATCACGCTCGCCAAAGACATCCTGGGCAAGTTCGTTTCGGCGGAGGGCTACAACGTGGATCAGTCGGCCGCCGGGGCACTGTTCGACACCCTGGCCGGCCTGCGCGTGAATCGGTACCTGGGGGCCAGCGTGGCCAAGCCCCCCGCCCGGACGATCCAGATCACGGTTCACCCCAAGACCGGACCGGCCATCCTGCTGAAGGTCGATGGAACCCAGTCCCGGATCTACCTGCCCAACCGCAAGCAATGGGCCAGCGTGAACGATGCCACGCACAAGAAACTCACCGCGGATCTCGTGGCCAAGCCCGCTCCCGCCACCTGACCCGCCCCGGAAATGGGCCTGACGGGTCTTTCCGTCTGCCGCTGGCGTGTTCGGATCGTTGCCGCGAACCGGAAGACCATTCGAGCCCCCGGCCTGCCCCATTGACCCTGCCGCCCGAAACGCATTTAATACTTGGCGTAGGTTGGATCGACCGATAGGCCTAAGTGGAGGCGGGTGCCTCTTTTTAAGGTGATGTATGACAACGCTTGCGTTTCTGAACCTGGGGATGGGCGAGATTCTGCTGATCTGCTTCCTGGGCCTGCTGATCTTCGGCCGGCGTCTACCTGAAGTGGGCCGGAGCCTGGGCAGCAGCATTGTTGAGTTCAAGAAGGGCTTGGCCGGCATCGAAGAGCAGGCCAACAAGACGGTGGATGAGACCAAGAAGAAGCCTGCCGGCCTCGACACCGTTCAGGATTCGTTGCGCGCCGGCCCGGCCGCCCCGTCCGGAGGCGCCCTGCCCGCCCCCAACACGGCCGACCTCCAGGAGCAGTTGCGCTTGGCCAACGAACGCATCAAGGCCCTGGAAGAACAAAACAAAGCCAAGGTGTAAGGCGTGCGATGGTGCGCCTCGGCCGGATGCCGACAGATTTCCAGCGACTGACGATTCCGGGGGGGGGGCAAGACGCGACAGCCACCAGCCGATGAAGACCTGACGCGGGCGGCCCGTTCCCATCGGTCATCCGGGTATGGTGAAACCTGGCCCAAGTTCGGCCCGGGCCGAAGCTACTCGGTCTCTGCCGCCAGTTCCTTGGAGCGGTGCTGCAGTTGCGCCTTGAGCCGGGCCAGAATCGAGGAGTGCATCTGGCTGACCCGCGATTCGGACAGGTCCAGCGTCAGGCCGATCTCCTTCATGGTCATCTGCTCGTAGTAATACAGCACCACGATCAGGCGTTCGGCCCGTGACAGGCCGCGGGTGATGAGGTCCTTCAAGTCCGTCTTCTGGGCGTTGGTCAGCGGGTTGATCTGCTTGGGATCCTCCAGAACATCAATCTCGCGCACATCCTTGTTGGAATCCGTCTCGAACCACTTGCGCGACAGCGACACCACCCCCACCGCCCCGGCGTCCTTGCGGATCTTTCCGTACTCATCCTTGGACAGGTGCAGTTTCTTGGCGATCTCATCCTCGGTGGGCGTGCGGCCGAGCAACTTCTCCAGGCTCTTGCGTGCCGCATCCACCTGGGCCGAACGCGAACGCACCAGGCGCGGCACCCAGTCCATCGAGCGCAGTTCGTCCAGAATCGCCCCGCGGATGCGCGGCGCGCAATAGGTCTCAAATTTCACGCCGCGGCCCAGGTCGAACGCATCGATGGCGTCCATGAGGCCGAAAATCCCTGCCGACATGAGATCCTCGACATCCACCTCATCGGGCAGCTTGGCATGCACCCGTTCTGCGTTGTACTTGACCAGAGGCAGATATTGCTCGATCAACCGGTTCCGCAGGTCATCATCGGGGCCCTGCTGATACAGGCGCCAAATCTCCTCGATGGGTCGGTCGTCTTTAGGGCGGGTGGTCGGGGGAAGGCTGATTGCTCGACTTCTAGCCATGGTCTGCTCCTTGACCGGCTGTCAGCCGCCTGCGGGATGCGTCCGTGCGGGCGGCGGGAAAGGTTAGCTCAGGTCATCCGCCTGCCCCGGTCGCGACGCCCGGAGGGGCGTCGGCCGATGCAGAACGAAATTCGTTCCTGGGGCCGCCCGGCCCGTTGCTGCGGGCGGTGGTTTGGGGGTTGACATCGCCATCGGCGGCGCCTGGGGGGCCTTGCTCGGGAGAGGCCGCGGACACCGCGTCGGCATCGGCCACGATCGGGTGGGCCTGCTTGTACCGGGCGATGTTCAATTCCACGGTGCGCTGGGCCACCAGCCCCACCAAATAGCCCACCAGCCAGCAGATGCACATCGCCACCAGGGCCCGGAACAGCACCGTCCCCAGCGGGTTGCCCACCAGCGCACCGATAACGAGCGCCGCGGCGAAGGCGACCAGGGCAAAGCAGGTTGCGATAATCTTGGCGGGGATGGTGAGCACTCCATTGCTCGGTCCACGCAGTCCGTTAAACGACCCAATGGGGGTCTATTGTAGCGACCTTACCCCGGCAAGGGAATACCCACCGCGCAAAAAGTGGATATGTTGAAAAACGCTCCGGCTCACCCGGCCAGCCACACGGCCACCCGGCGGATCAGGCCCTCGCCCCTGGGTTCGGCCGCATGACGGTCCATCCGATGGGCCAGTTGTCCAATGCACTGGCTGGCCTCGCAGTGGGGGCTGTCAAGCACAAACGGCCGACGCCGGCGCACGGCCATGACCACCCGGGCATCGTGCGGCACGTGGCCGGCAAATTTCGGCCGCAGGGCCAGGAATCGCTGGCTCACGGCGCTGATGCGATCGAACACCGCCCGGCCTTCCACCGCGTCGCGCACCATGTTCACCAGGATGCGTACATCGGCCTGGGGCTGCTGCCGCACCAGCGTTTTGATCAGGGCATAGGCGTCGGTCACGGCGGTGGGTTCGGGGGAGGTGATCACCAGTTGCTGGTCGGCCGCGGCCGCGAAGCACAAGACATTGGGGCTGACCCCCGCGCCGGTGTCTACCAGCAGCAAATCCGACTGGGCTTCCAGCTCCTGCATCTGCTGCACCAGCCGGGCCCGCTCGAACTCCGACAAGGCCGCCATGTTGGCCAGTCCCGAGGCCCCGGGGACCAGCTTGAAGCCCCCCGGGGCATCCATCAGCACGTCGCGCAGACCGCAGCGCCCCGCCACCACGTGGGCCAGGGTGGCCTTGGGGGTCAGGTTGCACAGGACATCGGCGTTGGCCGTGCCCAGGTCCGCATCCAGCAGGATGACCTTGCGGCCCATGGCCGACAGGCGCACGGCAAGGTTGACCGCGACGTTGGACTTGCCCACGCCGCCCTTGCCGCTGGAAATCGAGACGATCCGCGCGCGTCGCCCCCCATTCTCCATCATCAGCCTCCGCAAAGCCTGGGCTTGGTCGATCAGCAAGCACGCACCCCCTGTCCCATCACCAGGGCCGCCAGATGCTCCGGCCGGCCGGGGGCAATATGGTGCGGAACTTCCTGCCCGGTGGTCACAAAGCTCAGCCGCTTGTTAACCGACCGAGCCACGTTCAAGAGCACGCCAAAGCTCACCGCTTCGTCGAGCTTGGTGAAAATGATACGGTCTGCGCGGATTTTTGCGAACCGCTCCACCGCCTCCAGCAGCACCGCCTGGCCGCACGTCGAGCTGAGCACCAGGTGCACCTCGTGCGGTTCGGCGGCCTTGAGCAGCTCCGCCAACTGGTCCAGCCGCGGCTCATCACGCTGGCTGCGGCCGGCGGTGTCGATCAGGAGCGCATCCAGACCCCGGCAGCGCTGGCGGATATCTTTCATCTCGCCCACGCTGCTCACCACGTGCAGCGGCACCCCGATGATCTGGGCATAGGTCTTGAGCTGGTCCACGGCGGCAATACGGTAGGTGTCCAGCGTGACCAGGGCAATATTCTTCTTCTGCTTCAGCTTGTAGTTGGCCGCCAGCTTGGCAATCGTGGTGGTTTTGCCCACGCCCGTGGGCCCCACCAGGGCGATGGTGCGTGGCCGGCCATCAGTCCCCGGCCCGAGCATCCCGGCCGACTCGTCCACCGGGATCAGCCGTGCCACCGTCTGCAGCACGGAACGCCGCACCAGACCCGGATCGCCCAGTTGACCCGCGGTCAGGCTGGAGCGCACCTGCTGGACCACCTCCTCGGCCAGTTCTTCGGTTACTTCCTGCTTCAGCAGGGTCAGATACTGCTCGAACAGAGCCGGAGGCAGATCGCCGCCCCCCTCGCCCGCGGCCGCTTCCTTCGCCTCGTGCTGACGCTGGCGGCGCATCACCTGAGCCACCATGCGGCGGACTTCACGCATTTCGGCCGTGAGGCTTTCGTTGCTGGGCCCGATGCCGGCAATCATCGGGGCCGCGGAGGCATTGGTCCCCGCCGTCGGCGCCCCGGCCGCCCCGGCTGAAGGCGCCGAAAGAAGGCCCCCAACCCGGCGCGACTCTGCCCCGTCGGGCACGCCATGGCCAGCCTCCTGCCCCGGGCCCCAAGGGCCGGCACTTCCGGTAGCCGAGGCCATCAGGCCCCGGGCCGCCGCCTCCCCCCTCCTCTCCTCTTTCAGGCCCGAAGGGCCGGCACTGCTGGCCGCCCCCTGCTGCTTCCGCTCAAACTCCGCATACGCTGCGGCATAGGTCTTGCGAATCAGATCCCCCGCCGTCGCTTGCTCCGGACCACCCCCGGCCAAATCCCGTTGCGTCAACAAACCCGGCCCGTTTCCACCCCCCCGCTCCCCCACCCGGTGCCCCGCCGGCCGCCCCGCAGGCCCCCGCAAGCCGGCAATCCCCGGGGATCTGGAAGATCCGGCAATTCCGGGGGTTCCGGAGGTTCCGGGGGTGGCGGCCTTTTGCCGGCGATGCTTGGTCACCAGAGCGCGGTCCGCCGCCGTCACCTCCACCACCCGGCGGGCGAAAAACCCCAGGAGCCCTCCGCGCTGGTAGCTGCGGGTGTGCAGAATCACGGCATCGCTGCCCAGTTCCCGGCGGACCAGGGCCAGGGCCGAAGGCATGTCTTTGGCGGTAAACGTCCGTAAATTCAAGCGTTAACCCTTTGTAAAGTTGGCCCTGAAGCTGGGGCGGCCGTAGCGGCCTCCGCCTGGACCAGCCCCAGCGATTCCACTTCCACACCTTTGGAAATCTCGTTGTAGCCCAGCACCGCGGCATTGGGCATGTGCGGCTCAATCAGGCGGCGTACCTGGGCCCGCACCTGCGGCGACGCCAGCACCACCGGGTGATGCCCCGCCTGCACCAGCCGCTGGGCCTCGCGCAGCAGGGCGGTGGTGATGCGGTTGGCCACCGCCGGCGGCATGGAAAAGGTCGTGCCTTCGTTGCCCCGGTCGATGAAGGACAGAATCTGATCTTCCAGGGCCGGGTCCAAACTGATGCAGTACAGCCGCGGCAGCACCGGTCCGGCGGGGGCCTTGCCGGGCCGGCCCACCTCGGCGAATTCCGGGGGTTCGGCCGGCTGCTCGACGTACTGGTTCGAGATCGTGCGGCGCAGGGCATTGCGCACGTACTCGGTCAGCACATCCAGATCGCGCGTCCGCGGAGCCCAGTCGCCCAGCGTCTCCACGATGGTTTCCATATCGCGAATCGGCACCCGCTCGCGCAGCAGGGCCTGGAGCACCTTCTGCAGTTCCGCCGGCCGCACCAGCGGCGGGCGCTCGCCCGAGCCGGTCAAGACCTCTTCCACCAGCTTGGGAGCCCGCTGCTTGAGCTGCCCGATCAGGTTGTTGGTTTCCTCCCGCGACAGCAGTTCGGCGGCGTGGTTCTTGACCACCTCGATCAGGTGCGTCGCCAGGACACTGGTGGCGTCCACCACCGTGTAATTGAGCGCCTCGGCCCGCTGCTTCTGCCCCGCTTCAATCCACACCGCCTCCAGGCCAAACGCCGGCTCACGCGTGCGCAAGCCCTCCAGCGGGGCGTGATCGGAGCGCACCAGGCCGCTGTCCATGGCCAGAAAGCGGCCCGGATACACCGCCCCGGTCGCCACCGAATTGCCGCGGATCTTCACGTGGTAGTCGTTGGGCCCCAGTTGCATGTTGTCCCGGATGCGCACGGGCGGCATCACCAGGCCCAGTTCCCCGGCCAACTGCCGGCGGATGGCGGTGATGCGGTCCAGCAGCGTGCCGCCCTGGGTGGTGTCCACCATCTTGACCAGGGCGTAGCCGACTTCCAACTCCATCGTGTCCACGGCCAGGGCCTGCTCGATGGGGGCCGGGGCCGGCTTGGCCTTGGCCGCCGCTTCCCGGGCATCGGTCACCTTCTTCTGCGCCTCGCCGCTGCGCACGAAGTAGGCCATGCCGCCCAGGATGCCGGCCAGCACCAGCATGGGCAGCATGGGCAGGCCCGTGAACGCCATGGCCCCCAGAAACGCCGAGGTGATGGCCAGCGGCCGCCACTGCCCCGCCAGTTGCCGGGTCAGCTCGGTGCCCAGGTCGACCCGCGAGCTGGAACGCGTCACGATCAGGCCTGCCGCCACCGAGATCACGAACGCCGGAAGCTGGCTCACCAGCCCGTCGCCGATGGTCAGGCGCGTGAACACATCCAGCGATTCCGCCAGGCCCCAGCCCTTCTGGAAATACCCCACGGCAAAGCCGCCGATCACGTTCACCAGGGTGATGATGATGGCCGCGATGGCATCGCCGCGTACGAATTTGGCGGCACCGTCCATGGCCCCGTAGAAATCCGCTTCCTGGGCGATGGCTTCGCGGCGCTGGCGGGCCTGGGCCTCGTTGATGGTGCCCGCGTTGAGATCGGCGTCGATGGCCATCTGCTTGCCGGGCATGGCATCCAGGGTAAAACGGGCGG
>JAJXSS010000239.1 GCA_021784455.1 Planctomycetota bacterium | reverse complement strand
TATTTCCGGGTGGATCGGCCCGGCCAGAGCCGGGGCATCCCCGAGATCACGCCCGCGCTACCCCTGTTCGCCCAGTTACGCCGCTACACCCTGGCGGTGATCGCCGCCGCCGAAACGGCTGCGGACTTCGCCGCGGTGCTGTACACCGATGCCCCGGCCAACGGTGAGGCGGATGCCGTCGAGCCCATGGACATCGTGGAACTCGAGCGCCGCATGGCCACCGTGCTTCCGGGGGGTTGGAAACTGGGTCAGGTGACGGCCGAACAGCCGGCCACCACGTATGCCGAGTTCAAGAAGGAAATCCTCAACGAGATCGCCCGCTGCCTGAACATGCCGTTCAACGTCGCAGCGGGCAATTCGTCGGGCTACAACTACGCCTCGGGCCGCCTGGACCACCAGACCTACTTCAAATCCATCCGTGTGGACCAGTCGCATCTCGAAGCGGTGGTGCTCGATCCCATCCTGACCGCCTGGCTCGATGAAGCCGTGCTGATCGAAGGCCTTCTGCCGCAGTCCTTACGCGCCGTCGGTGCCGGCTTTGAGCACCAATGGTTCTGGGATGGGCAGGAGCACGTCGATCCGCTGAAGGAAGCCAGTGCCCAGGCTACGCGTTTGGCCAATCACACCACCACGCTGGCGGACGAGTACGCCCGCAAAGGCCAGGACTGGGAAGTCCAGTTGCGCCAGCGGGCCAAGGAAGTGGCCCTCATGAATCAGTTGGGCCTGGCGGTCACCCAGACCACCCCCGGAAACCAAACCCCCACCCCAGGCAGTCCTACATCCGTGCCTACCGGCACCAACACCGACGAAGAGGAACTCGATGAGCAGCCCATTGGAGACCAATAAGGATGGCCGGATCACCGCCGCACCGGCGGAGATCCAGTGGCTCGCCCCCGGAATTACCGGAGCATCGCCGGATTCCACTTCCGGGGGGCCGCGGCGCTTCCAGATGACCGCCTACACCGGCGGGGCCATGCAACTGGCTGGCTGGCGCTACCCCGTGGTGGTGGACCTGGCCGGTCTTCAGGCCACGGCCAAACCCAAGGTGTTCCTCGAGCACGACCGCACCCAGCGTGTGGGCCACATCGACCAGGTGAATAACGGGGAATCCGCCTTAGGCGTCACCGGGGTGGTGTCCTCAACGGGCAAGGCCGCCCAGGAGGTCATTGCCGATGCCGCCGCAGGATTCCCCTGGCAGGCCTCCATCGGGGCCCGGGCCACCCAGGTCGAGTGGGTGCCTGAAGGCAAGACCGCCACGGCCAACGGCCGGGAATTCCAGGGACCCGTGAACATCGCACGCAAGAGCGTGCTCGGAGAAGTGAGTTTTGTCGCCTTGGGGGCGGATGACGCCACCTCGGCATTGATTGCGGCCCAGGCCGCCCAGAACAAGGAGTCCACAACCATGGACCAGCCCGCCACCCCCGCCCCCGCCCCCGGAACTCTCGCTACCACGACCGCAGCCCTCGCCCCCGCCCCCGGAAATGGTGACACGACCACCAGCATTGCGGCTGGTGCCGCCCCCGCCGCCGCGCCTGTCACCGGAAAGGCGCCGGACGTGCCTGCCACGGCGCCGTCCCCGGCCGCTCAGATGCGGGCCGAAGCCGCGGCTGAAGCCACCCGCATCGCCGCCGTCCGCACCGTCTGCAAAGGCCAGTTCCCGGCTGTGGAGGCCAAGGCCATTGCTGAGGGCTGGGATGCCACGCGTACCGAACTGGAGGTTCTGCGCGCCGGCCGGCCGGCCGCACCCGCCATTGCCATCCGTGCAGAGGAACCGGGGGTGACCGCCCAGGTGCTCCAGGCCGCGTGCTTCCAGAGCGCCAAGCTGAGCGGCATCGACAAGCTCTATGACGAGAAGACCCTGGAGGCCGCGGAGCGGCGCTTCCATGGCAGCCTGGGCCTGCAGGAGCTGCTCCTGGAAGCCGCCTGGGCCAACGGATATCCAGGCCGCAACTTCCGCGACACCAAGGCCGTCATGCAGTTCGCTTTCTCCGGTGCCCCCGGAATTGGCTCCGGGGGCGGGGGCGGCGGGGACATCCGGGCGGACCTGTCCACCGTGGACATTGGCGGCATCCTGTCCAACGTGGCCAACAAGTTCCTGCTGGAAGGTTTCTTCTCGGTGGAGCGGACCTGGCGGAACATCTGCGCCGTTCGCAATGTGAACGACTTCAAGACCGTCACCAGCTACCGTCTGATCGGCTCCGACCAGTATGAGCAGGTGGCCCCGGGCGGCGCCTTGAAGCACGGCACGCTGGGCAATGAGACCTACACCAACAAGGCCGATACCTACGGCCTGATGCTGGGCGTGGACCGCCGGGACGTCATCAACGATGACCTGGGTGCCATTACCACCGTCCCCCGGAAACTCGGCCGCGGCTCGGGCCTCAAGATCAACGATGTGTTCTGGACCATCTTCCTGGCCAATTCCGGGGGCGCGTTCTTCGCTGCGGGGAACAAGAACTACCTGGCTGGCGCCGATACGACACTGACCATCGATGGCCTGACCAAGGCTGAGGCCGCCTTCATGGACCAGGTGGATTCCGATGGCAAGCCCATCGGCATCATGCCGGCCATTACCCTGGTCCCCACGGCGCTCTCGGCCATCGGCACCCAGCTCTACAAGAGCGTGGAGATCCGGGACACCACCAGTTCCACCAAGTACCCCGTGGCCAACCCCCACCAGGGCAAGTACCGCGTGGAGGTCAGCCGCTACCTGGCCAACGCCCGCTACACCGGCAACTCGGCCAAGGCCTGGTACCTGCTGGCCGACCCGGCCGACCTGCCGCTGATCGAAGTGGCCTTCCTCAACGGCCAGGAGTCGCCCACCATCGAATCGGCCGAGGCCGACTTCAACATCCTGGGCATCCAGTTCCGGGGCTACCACGACTTCGGTGTGGCCCTGCAAGACCCCCGAGCCGGCATCAAGTCCAAAGGCGAAGCCTAACCCCCCGGAATCCCCCCCGGAAATGGGCTGCGTAAGCCCAGCTTTAGCCGTAGGACCCCCCAATCGACATAGCGCGAATTCCGGGGGGAAAGGAAATCATCATGATCGCAACCTTCGTTCAAGACGCCGACACCATCGACTACACGGCCATGGCGGATCTCGCCGCCGGCGACGTGGTGGTCATCAACGAACTTGTGGCCATCGCCAAGCAGGCGATCCCCAACAACACCGTGGGCAGCCTGGCTACCGAAGGCATCTTCGAGGTTCCCAAGGCCACGGGCGCCGGTACTGCCATTTCGGGGGGGATGAAGGTCTACTGGGACCCGGTCGCCAAGATCGCCACGGCCACCCCCGGAATCCTGAAGTACCTGGGTAAGACCGTCCGCAACGCCGCGGATGCCGACACCACGGTGCGCGTGCGCCTCCAGCAGTAAGGAGTTCCGGGGTGGCTGACCTCCTGCAGAAATCCTCTGCCTGGCTGGAAGACCAGCGCGTCAAGCATCTGACGCAGATGGTGGTCTACCAAAGGGGCACGCAGACCGGGAGTGTGGCGGCCACCATCGGTTCCACCGTTTTCCAGTTGGATGATGGCAATGGTGCCGTGATCCGCAGCGAATCGCGGGATTACCTGATCCGTGCCGCGGACCTGGTCCTCGATGGGGCGGCGGTCCTGCCTCAGCGTGGCGACCAGATTCGGGAGACGGATGCCAGGACCGAGGCCGTGGTGGTTTACGAGGTAACCGTTCCTGGCGATTCCGGGGGCGGGGGCGGAGGTGAACCCTGTTGGCGCTGGAGTGATGGTTACCGGCAGACGCTGCGCGTTCACACCCAGCAAGTAGATATGGAGACCACCCCATGACCGAAGCGAAGCCTCAATCTCTCTGGCGTAAGTGGCTGCCCGACCTGGCCATCCTCGTCCTGTGGGCGACCAGCATCCTGATGCTGGTGTGGGGCGTTTCGGCCGAGCGTGCGGAGGTCATCAGCCGGATCAATGCCACCATCACCCAGGCCGCCGACCACGAAGCCCGTCTGCGCGTCCTGGAAAAGCAGTCCAACGAGATGGCCGCCGATGTGCGCTGGATCAGGCAGGCCCTGGAACAGATGCGCCATGCCCCGACCAGTGCCGTTTGGACCCCGGCACCAGACGCCACCCTGGTCGATCTCCTTACCCCCACTTGGCATCCCAACCTGCTCTTCGTCGATGTGCCTCCCGGCTCCGCTGCCCAGGCGCCCATGCCACCGGTGGATACCCAGCCCCTGCCATGAACGGTTCCCTACCCATTGATGTGGCCGACGCGGTGGTGGTTGTTCTGAACAGCCCACCCCAGCCCCCGGAAACTGGCTTCGTCCAGCCCGTGACGGCCGCACGGGGGTACCGGCCCCAGTTCGACCTGGCCCAGCTCAAGACGCTACGGGTGACGGTGGTCCCCAAGGGCATCGAGATCACCAGCCTGGGCCGGAGCAGCAACCAGCACGATGTCAGCGTGGATGTGGCGGTGCAGCAGAAGGTGCCCCCGCCCGATCAGGGCGACAACTCCGTGCTGGATGGCCTGATGCTCCTGGTCCAGCAGATCGCCGATTACCTGCGCCTGCGGCGTTTGACCCTCGCCAACGGGGATTCAGGAGGCTGGATCAGGACCGAGAACGTGCCCATTTACTCCCCCGAGCACCTGGAGACCAAGCAGGTCTTCACCAGCGTCCTGACGCTGACGTACCGGGTGGTGAGGTGATGCCATGAACAACATCATCATGCGCAAGATCGCGGTCACGACCACCTACCAACCCCTGGTGGCTGCTGCGCTCATCGGCTCGGTGACCATTTCCTGCCTGCCGACCAACTCCGGCCCTGTTCAGTTCCGAGGGGATGACGGTCTGGACGTGCCGTGGCTGCCCGGCGAGTGGCATGAGTTCATCAAGGTCAACTTCGCGGACATCAAGATCAAAGGCAACGCGGGCGACGCCATCACCGTAATCGGAGGGACCTGGTAATGGGATACGGCGGAACTGGCTATGCAACGGTCAGCGTGGACATCGCCCAGGCGGACGTCCAGGCCATCGTCGATGGCATCACCGGGGTCAATGCACGCACCCTCTCGGACTTGGAAATCGACCTGCTCAATTTCCTCTACAACGGGACCGGAGCGATCAACTACTTGGAGTGGATTCAGCTCAGTGCTTCCAGCCTTGAGAGTTACCTCAACGGCAATTACAGCGGCGTCTTGAACAATGGCACCTTTGCCGTCGACTTCTTGAACTACATCTACGACAGCGTCAGCAGCATTGAATCCGCCCTTCTGGGCTGGACCTATGGCGTGCTCTACAACGGCACCAGTGTCGCTGATTATCTGGAGTCGATCAGCAACTATACGTCGAGCACCCAAGATTACCTTTACGACTTGAATTCCAATCAGTCCGCGGCCTCGCTGCTGGCGGACATCCGGGACCTTCTCCAGCAATTCACGTTCGATACCGACGGCCGTTTGCGTGTGACCACGACAGGATAAGGAGCGCAATGATGCCTCAGGATTTCGGATTCAAGGTGGTGACCCTCGATGAGGGCAACGGGCCGATCAAGGCCATCAAGGATGCCGGCGGGCGCATCATCAGCGCCGAGCAGGTGGACGCGATCCGCCAGAAACAGGAGTCGGACCTGGCGCAGATCTCAGGGCTGCGCGACAAGCTCGTCGCCGGCGATGCCGCCGCCACCGCCCAGATCGTCGGTCAGGTCAAGGACAGCCTCACCCGCCAACTGGCCCTATTCGACAAGCAGAAGGCCGACACGGCCGCGGCCCTGGCCAAACTCCAAGCCAACGACCAGGCGGCCGTCGCCGATGTGGTCAAACGCATGACTGCACAGCTGACCCGTCGCGTGGACATGGTGGCCGCCGCCCGGGACCGCTCGGTGCAGATGCTCGCAGAGATTACACCCCCGCCAGCGGCGGCCACCCCGACGGTGCCCGCGACGCCAGCGGCTGCGCCTTCCCCGACCCCTTCCGCACCCTAAGTCGGCATAAGCAACCGCCATGATCACCGCCAAGGCCAAAACGCGCATGGACCCCCGGAAACTCAATCAGGCCATCCGGAGGGCCAATTTCCGGGGGCTGGGGCATGCGGCGGCATCTATTCGCCTGCAGGCCCGGCACTCCATCCGCAAGTCCCCCCGGAAATCGGCTCCCGGAAGTCCGCCCCATACCCGGCAGGGACGGTTACGAAACGCCATTAAGTACGCCCTGGCCTCGGATAAACAGTCGGTGGTCATCGGTCCGGATGTCGATGTCGCCGGCAACAGCGGCAAGGCTCACGAGTTCGGCGGCAGATTCCGCAGAGAGCATTACCCCAAGCGGCCGTTCATGGGACCGGCCCTGGACAAGAGCAAAGACCGTTTGCCCGCCTTCTGGGCCGGCAGTGTGAAAGGAGCCTGAGCCATGAGCGTGAAGTTAGGACTGGATGCCAAGTTGTACTTCTGTGCCGCCGGTATCGGGGACACGCCCACCTGGACGGAACTGACCAACGTCAAGAACGTCACGCTGAACCTCCAGAAGGGCGAGGCGGATGTTACCACCCGGGCCAATAACGGGTGGAAGGCCACGGCTGGGACCCTCAAGGAAGGTTCCATTGAGTTTGAGATGGTGTGGGACACCCAAGATGCCGGGTTCACCGCCATCAAGGATGCCTATTTCAACAACACCAGCATCGGCATGGCCGCCATGGACGGTGGCATCACCACCGCCGGGAGCCAGGGGCTGTGGGCCGACTGCATGATCACCGACTTCAGTCGGGACGAACCGCTGGAGGAGGCGCTGAGCGTGAAGGTCACGGCCAAGCCGACCTATTCGGTCAATCCGCCGCAGTGGAAGACGGTGGCTGCTGCCTAGCCCAACCGTCTTGATACGACTCCCCCAATTCCGGGGGTAAGGATGCGCCTCCATGAAAACCTTCGTCGATAACGCCGGCCGCACTTGGACCGTGACCATCAACGTAGACGCCATCAAACGCGTCCGCGACCTGGTGCAGGTCAACCTTCTGGAAGTGGTCGAAGGCAAATTGCTGGAGCGCCTGATCTCCGACCCCATCCTGCTGTGCGATGTCATCTATGCCGTGTGCAAGGTGGACGCGGACGCCCGGAATGTCACGGATGTGGATTTTGGGCGGGCCATGGCGGGCGATGCCATCGACGGGGCGACCACCGCGCTGCTGGAGGAACTGGTCAGTTTTTTCCCCC
>JAJXSS010000238.1 GCA_021784455.1 Planctomycetota bacterium | reverse complement strand
GCACGAGTTCCTGTACCCGCTGATGCAGGGCTATGACTCGGTGGTTATCCGGGCCGATGTGGAACTGGGCGGGACGGATCAGACTTTCAACAACCTGGTGGGCCGGGACCTGATGGCCCGCTATGGCCTGGAAAAGCAGGTGGTGATCGTACTGCCCATCCTGGTGGGGCTGGATGGCCAGGAGAAGATGAGCAAATCCAAGGGCAACTACGTCGCGATCACCGATCCGCCCCATGAGATGTTCGGCAAGCTGATGAGCATCCCCGACACCATCATGCCCAACTACTACACCCTGCTGACCGACCTGCCTCAGGATCGTATCCGCAGTCTCCTGGACCAGAAGATGACTCACCCGCGTGAGGCCAAGGACATCCTGGCCCGGGTGATTGTCGAGGAGTTCCACGGCCGGGACCAGGCCAATCACGCCAGTACCGAATTCAAGCACCGCTTCAGCGAGGGGGCGCTGCCCAGCGATATCCAGGAGAAGAAGGCCCCGGCCGCCCTCATCGGCATCCTGAACCTGATCCGGGAGGTGGGCTTCGCCGCCAGCAACTCCGATGCCCGCCGGCTGGTGGAACAGGGCGGCGTGACGCTGGATGGCCGGAAGATCACCGACCCCAAGGCCACCGTCCAGGTTCAGTCGGGCCAGATCCTGCAGGTGGGCAAACGCCGCGTCTGCCGGCTCGTCGTCTGATCACGGCGCCTTCTCGACGGCCCGGGCCGCCACCTTGCGCCAGGGGCACTGCGGGCAGTGATCGGTGGAATACAATCCCAGTTCATCGCCAGAGGGCTCGCCTCCGCAGCAGCCATCGGCCCCGACCTTGAGCCCCTGGCCCAGGCGCTTCATGTGCAGGGGGTTGTGCAGATAAAGCGCCAGGGCAGCCACGAGGTAGAAGAATGAGAACACCGGGTGAACCTGCGACGGCTGGAGGCCAACGAAGAGGCCCGGGCGGACGGCGATCAGCTCCGGGACGATCAGTTGGCCCACGAATAAGGTAAACAGCAGCACGGCACTGGTGACGGACAACCTCAGCGACGCGAGAATCACCACCGCCAGCAGGGATTGGCTGGCCGTCAGCAGAATCTCATGCATCTGGAAATGATCCATCGGCATGGGATGCCCCAGCGATCCGTGGGCCAGGGCATAGATCCCCGGGATCATGCCCACCAGCAGCGTCCATTGGTTGAGCTTGGCCGAAAGCAGCGAGCCCAAAGCCAGGCCGGCCCGGCCGCGCCAGGCGAAAACCAGCGCCACGATGAATTCGGGGGCTTCCGATGCGATCGGGGCCAGCCACTGCACCAGCAGGAACTCATGGATCTTCAGCAGCCGGCCGGTGGCCACCAGCCCTTCGCAGAAGGGCTGGGCGTTGAGGAGGATGGCCAGCCCGGCCACCAGGAACAGCCCCAGCGTGGCCAGCCACCGCCACGTTCGCGGCAAGGCCAGCAGCAGTTCCGCCGGGCCGTGCGCCTCTTCGGCGGCGGTCGGCCGCTTGCCCGCCTGAAGGATGTACCACCCGTAAATCCCCAGCAGCACCACCCCGTCATACCAATCCAGCGTGCCCTTGAGCGGGATGAAAAAGGCATACCCGGTGGCCAGCGCCAGAAACAGCAGTTCCATGCGACGGTCCACCCCGATGATCACCTCGCGCCGGTAGCGCAGCCAGAACACCAGGGCAATCAGGCCCCAGGCCACGCCGATCAGCAGACGATTGGCGCCGGTCATGTTCGCGATGGCGAAGTGGGCGTAGTCGCCCTGGGGGTGCTTGCCCGCCTGCCAAGTGAAGTACATGTCCACGGCGTATTCCGGCAGCACCGCCATCAGGGCCACCATGGCCAGCGCCAACGCCTGGGAGATGTCCGCCTGGGCCGCATCACACGCCCACAGCAGCAGGAAGGATGCCCCCAGAATGGCCAAGCCCGCCACCCCCACCATCGCCGGCGCCGGCAGGGAAACGCCCCCCAGGCGCAGGAACAGGCTCGGCAACATCACCAATGCGGCCAGCAGTAACGGCAGGACGCGACGATGGAGCATAGAGCACCGGGGGCGTGGTCCAGAGGGCCGGCCACGCGACAAAACACGCGCGGCCGAAAGTCTGGCACCCGGTGGCAGCCGGTCGGACAGGCCAGGAAGACTCCCAAAGTCTCCGTGATTGTTGGCCTGCCGGGGTCGGCGTTGCACCGACCCTGCTACTCCCCTTCGGCGGGGAGCCCGCATACTATCAGAAGACTCTCCGATCTACAATTCGGATGGGATTCCCCTTGAACCGATTGTAAGTCGTTGAACCCCAACAGGCTGGGCATCTATGCCCCCGGCGCCAGCTTGTAAAACCCCCGCCCTTCATTGATAAGCTTGCCCTGTTTGACCAGCTCGTCCCACACCTCGCGAGGGAACTGGCTGGGCGGCTGGATGGCCACGATCTGGGACTGCGACCCCCCGGAAAGCGGGTTCCGGCGGGACCCGATCTGTGATTCATCATCCAGCCGGGTCAGCTTCATACGCTTGCGGAAGGCCTTCAAGGCGCTTTTAAGCGTCTCGGGGGGGATGGCGCCAGGGGCGGCCCCGGGTGCCGCCGCCGGCGCCCCTGAGGGGGCGGGCTGCGATTGGGGCGAGGCGGCGCCGGCCGCCGCGGGGGTTGGCGCTGGCGTGGCCGGGGGCTTGGTGGCCGGGGCGCTGGAACCTTTCAAGACCAATCCGTTGACCAGTTCGGCCAAGGCTTTGACATCCCGGGCCGCACAGATGGTGTTGATCCGCGATTCGTAGGCGTGCAGGTTGCCCAGGGCCGTCCGGGCGCTGGTCCACAGCCGCTCGGCCTTCTTCGGATCCGTGCAGACGTACAGTTCGGACACGACCTCGCCCAGTTTGTTGGTCATGATCGTGTCTTTGTGCTCGTAATAACGATTGACGATGCCCTGCTGATACCGCGTGAATTCCTGACCCTTGGCCATGATGGTCTCCGTGTGCTCCCTGTTGAAACGTCACGATCGCCGGGGCATTGTACCGCCGGGCGCACCAATCGCCGTCCCGCACTCCGGGCAATTCGTTCGTCCCGCCGCCCGCGTCCCAGTCAGGTCGTAGCCGCAATGAGAGCAGCAAGGCAGGGTGAGCTGAGCCCGCACTGCCGGCCAACGGAAAACCAGCCAGAGCAGACAACTCAACCCCCAAGACAGCGTAAGGTCGAATGTTACGAGCCAGCGCAACAGTCCCTCTTGACTCCACGAAATGAGCCATCCGGACCGCTGGCCACGCCACACCAACCACACCAGCAGCGGCGATCCAGCCAGCGTTGCCCAGACCAGAATGGATTCGACGGCCCGCACGGCCCGCAGCAATCCGCCCTCCCAGCCCGGCCACATCCCTCGCGCCACGAGCCACAAGATCGAGACCCAGAGTATTGCGAGGGGAAAACCGAGAATCCAGCCCGAACCCACCGCAACGTCGCGGAGCGGCGACAGGGACAAACTGATCCCCAGAACGTACATCATGTACACTAAGCAAGCCAGCACGAGGTAGACAACACCGCCCATCGGTAAGGCACAAGCCATTCTCTGCGCGGACAGGCCGGATTGATGTCGCTCAAGATCGCGTGCGACCACAGCAACGAACATGACTGCAGCCCCTGCATACGCAGCGCAAATCACTAGCGACAGGAAAACTTCACCGGCGATTCCTATCCACTCCCCGCCCCAGCCCACACTGCTGCTCAACGGTGTGCCTATCAGCGCCACCGCCGGGTAACGTGTCGCCATATCCTCTGCGTAGTCGGAAGGGATGCCCCCCAAGCGATGCCGCACGAGGTATCCCAACTGTCCCATCCAACCGCTCATGAGGATGACCATGCCGATGGCGCAGATCATCCAGAGCATCAAGAGCAACCAGCGGCGGCGGTGATAGCGGTTCAGGCGGTCGCAGACAGGCAACCAGTTCGGGAGTGCGCCGGCATCGGCGCTGGTTGGTCCCGGATGGGTGGACATGAAGGGTGGCTCCCGGGGAACAACGAAGGCACGGTGGACGAGACAGGCTCAGCTTATCGCAAACCGGCCAGCCCGGGTACCGGCCTCTCCAGACCGGCCCTCCCCCCCGCAGGGCGAATACGCATTGCCTCCGGTGGCACAGGTGTCCCGGCGGTGACGCCTGCCAAGGCTCGATATCGCACAGGCCGGAGTCCTGTGCCAGCGGTTGCTGGCGAACAAACGTTTGCCCGTTCCGTTTCCGCTAAGGCGCTTGACTTGTCCAAATTATTTAATTAAGTTTATTAAGTAATGTCCATTGGCCAACCTATCCATCTCCGCCGCCTGAACGCCCGGGCGATCTGCCAGCGGCTGCTGGCCCACGGCCCGGCCAGCCGGGCGGATCTCGCCAAGGTCCTGGGCTTGAGTGCTGTCACTACCGGCAAGGTCGTCGATGATTTGCTGGCTCAGGGCATCCTCCAGATCGCCCCGGCCGATAAGGAGGCCCCCAGAAAAACCAACGAGTTAGGCCGCCCCGGCCAGCAGGTGTTTCTGGCCCGCACCCCGCCCCGCTTCATCACCCTCCAGCTTGGGGTGCGCCACACCCGTTTGGCCGCCCTGCCCGCTGCCGGCCCGCTGGCCGGAGAAGGCTGGTTGATCCAGTTTCCCACCCCCGCGGACGGTCCCGCCTGGCTCAAAGCCCTTCAAGCCCACGCCGACAACCTGCAAGTCACTGATCCGATTGCCCTGATGCTCAGCGTACCGGGGGTGGTCGATGAGCCCGCCGGGCGGGTGCTGCTATCGCCCAACCTGCACTGGCTGGAGGCCGCCGACTTGCCGCGGATGCTCCAGGAAGTCACCTGGGGCACCCCGTCCCCGCCGGCTCCCGGCCGGCAGAACGCGGCCTCCCCCGCCCCACCCGTGCATCTGGTGCAGGAAATCCGGGCTCTGGCCCTGGGGCAACTGGCGGCCGAACCGGCCGAAGGCGACTTCCTGCTGGTGGATTTCGGCCAGGGCATGGGTGGAGCGGTCGTGGCTGGCGGCCGGCTGATGGCCGGGCCGCTGCCTTTGTCGGGCGAGTTGGGCCACACCCCTGTGCTGGGTAACCATCGCAAGTGCGGGTGCGGGGCCACGGGCTGCATCGAGACTCTGGCCGCCCGCCCGGGGCTGCTGGCGAGTTTCGCACAGGCCCACCCCCAGCAGGAGCGTTCCTGGCCGCGGCTGGTGGAGTGGGTGCAGGTCAACGGTGTGGAGCCGTGGCTGCGGCAGACGCTGGAGCAGGTGGGGGTGGTGGTGGTGGGGGCCCTGAACGTGGTGGGGGTGCGGCGGGTGATCGTGACGGGGGCGCTGGCCGAACTGGGCTCCCAAGTGCTTGAGGTGCTGAGCCAGACGGTGAAACGTTCGGCCATGTGGGGGCGGTTTGGCGCGGTGGAGTGCGTGTCGGCCCCGCGGCGCCGGGCCCTGGGCTTGGCGACGGCGGCCCTGGACCGGGTGGTGGCGCCGGAGTGAGGGGAATTTTCGATCGGGAAGAGGTGCGGGGACGCGGGGCTCGGGACAGAAGGCGGCTGAGGGCGGAGTTCAGAGCGATGCGGCGACCAAGCGAGACAGCGATGAAGAAGTTGGCGCCCGTGGCGCGGGCGTTGGCGGGGGCGCGGCGGTGCGGGGCGTTTGAGACGCGGCGGCCCGTGGTGGTGGCGCGGGCACCGGGGCGGCTGGATGTGATGGGCGGGGTGGCGGATTACTCGGGATCGCTGGTGTGCGAGATGCCGCTGGCCGTGGCGGCGGTGGTGGTGGCCCAGGCCAGGATGGACGGGCGGGTGGTGTGCGTGAGTGCCCAGGAGGAGGGCAGGAACCGCAAAAGCGGCCGGAACCGCGGAAACCAGGGGAATGCAGTGGTACTGGGGGCGAAGGTACTGGCGGCCGCGGCCCCCCGGAAAGCGGCCCCCCGGAAACTGGCGAAGGGACTCGTGGGGGATCGGCGCTGGGCGCGGTATGTGGCAGGCACGTGGTGGTGGCTGATCAGGGGCATGGGACAAGGGGCAAGGGGCAAGGGAAAGATGGGGGCTGACCCTCGACCCCGGGTGGCCGCAGCGGCGATCGAAAATCGAAAATCGAAAATCGAAAATGCCCTTCCGGGGGTGACGCTCTATGTGGACAGCGATGTGCCCCTGGGGGGCGGGGTGTCATCGAGTGCGGCGGTGGAGGTGGCGGCCATGGCGGCCGGGGCGCGGCTGCTGGGGCTGAAGCTGGGGCCGATGGACCTGGCGGTGGCGTGCCAGTGGGTGGAAAACCACGTGGTGGGCGCGCCGTGCGGGGTGATGGACCAGGTGACCTCGGCCCTGGGCCAGGAGGGGGCGCTCTTGGAGATCCTGTGCCAGGCCGGGCCCGACGGCCGGCCGGCGCAGGTGATGGGGAACGTGCAGGTCCCCAAGGGGTTTGCCTTCGTGGGCGTGCACAGCGGGGTGGCCCATGAGGTGTCGGGCGACCCATACACGGATGCCCGCGTGGCGGCGTTCATGGGACAGAAGATTCTGGCCCAGCTCCAAAAACGCGACCTGACCCACGGATGCCTGGCCAATGTGCCGGCGGAGGAGTATCGCCGGCGCTGGCGCCAAAAGCTACCGGAGTCGATGCTCGGCCGGGCGTTTCTCAAAAACTTCCGGGGGACGAATGACCCGGTGACGAAGGTGAACCCGCGGACGGTGTACCGGGTGCGTCAGGGGACGGACCATCCGGTGTTTGAGATGGAGCGGGTGAGGGAGTTTGTGAGGCTGTTGAAGCAGGCAGGGGAGATGGATGGCAGCCTGCAGATTTCAGATCGCAGATTGCCGATGGTGGAGGGCCGCACCGGATGCGGGGTGGTGGAGGCCATCGAAAATCGGAAAACCAGGAGCGGAGTTCGGGATGCGTTCATGCGGCGCGCGGGGGAGCTGATGTATGCCTCGCACGCGAGCTATTCGGATTGCGCCCACCTGGGGCACCCGCTGACCGACAAGCTGGTGGCGATGGTGCGCGACCTGGGCCCCGGGAAGGGGTTCTATGGGGCCAAGATCACGGGTGGGGGCAGCGGGGGCACGGTGGCGATTCTGATGCAGGACTCGCCGGTCTGCCGACGCCGGCTGCGGACGCTGCGGCAGCGGTACGAGCGGGAAACCGGCCGGGAAACGATGGGGTTTGCCGGCTCGGGGCCGGGAGTGAAGCTGGGGATCTTTGATTTTTGAACACGAAACAACGGC